>CAZIGP010000026.1:0-5022 GCA_964538425.1 uncultured Pirellulales bacterium
TTGTGCCGACCTTGTAACGTTGGTGCCATTGAACCCGTGGGAATAACAAACGCTTCGGCTTCAAACGTACGAAACAAGAACGCCAGGATGAAGGCAATGACCACCGACTCCACGGTTTCGCGCAGCGTTCGCGACCACGAGTTCGGTTCGGTTTGTGTTTTGGCCGCTGGTTGCGAAGCGTTTTTCGTCACGGCGGTTTTGGTCTTAGTCATGAATTCGCTTTCGAGTCACTAACGTTTGGATGTTAAGCCCACAATTTTGTTTTCGTAATTAAGCTGCAAATATAGCGATTCTTGGCACTTGCCGAAATTTGGGAATCTTTAAGCTTCCGGGCTCTTGCTTTCATGCTAGCTGTGGCCGGAAAGGAAGGGAAATTCGCCGTTGGAAGCTTAAATTCGCCCGGTAAATCGACTAGACAGCGAAGCCGAGACACGGTATATCTTGACTTTTCGATAGCAAACCCTCTATCTTCCAACGAATTGCCCAGTTTGTACCGTTTCCCAATCCCGCCGCCAGCCGCGGACGGGGTGAACGGAGTCTGGGGTTACCGTTATTATACTGTGTCAGGAGGATTCCACCGGTGGCAACCGTTTCTGAACGCGTAATCGACATTGTGGCCACGCAATTAGGCGTGAGCAAAGAGCAAATTACGCCCGAGACTAATTTTGTGAACGATCTCGGCGCCGATTCGCTTGATCAGGTGGAATTGGTGATGGAACTCGAGGAAGAGTTCGACATCAACATTCCCGACGACGCCGCGGAGAAGATCCAAACCGTCGGCCAGGCCATCGAGCATATCGAGAAGGCGCAGAAGTAAGCGCCTGTTCGCACCTACGGAATTGCAAGCTGCTGCGGCCAAGCGGCCTAGCGCAGCCCAAATCGAACCGAGCGCTTTGACGCCGCTTTGTGATGAATCGTCGCGTAGTTATTACCGGCCTAGGGGCCGTTACCTCGTTAAGCTGTAAGGTTGATGACCTTTGGCAGCGAATGCTGCGCGGTGAAAGCGGCATTCGCAAGCTCTCGCTGTTCGATACTGAGAAATTCAAAGTCAAATTCGGCGGCGAGATTAGCAACTGGGCACCGACCGAAGAATATGTCTCTGCCAAGGATGTACGACGGATTGACCGTTTTACACAATTTGCCCTGATCGCTGGCATTGATGCCGTGCGGCAAAGCGGGCTGGATTTTTCCAAAGAAGAGCCCTTCAACTGTGGCGTAATCTTGGGTTCTGGCATCGGTGGCTTACACGAAATTGAAGAACAACTGGAACGGCTGCTTACCAAAGGGCCCGACCGCGTATCGGCATTTCTCATTCCGAAGATGATGGTAAACGCCGCGAGTGGGCATCTTTCGATTGTGTATGGATTGCGGGGCCCCAATACCGCCGTGGCTACGGCATGCGCCAGCGCAGCCAATGCGATGGGAGATGCGTTTCACACGATTCGCCGCGGTGATGCCGACGTGATGATTACCGGAGGTTCCGAAGCGGCCATCACGCCGATGAGTATCGCTGGTTTCTCGAACATGCGAGCCCTTTCCGAGCGAAACGATGCTCCGGAAAAAGCGAGCCGACCGTTCGATAAAGATCGTGATGGGTTTGTGCTGAGCGAAGGCGCTGGAATTTTAATTTTTGAGGAGCTGGAACACGCTAAAAAACGCGGCGCGAAAATTTTGGCCGAAGTGTTGGGTTATGGCGCCAGCGGCGACGGCGGCCACATTACACAGCCTGACGAAAATGGCGCGGGTGCGGCGAAAGCCATGCAACGAGCGCTGACGGATGCAAAGCTGAACCCATCAGATATTGGTTACATCAATGCTCACGGAACAAGCACTCCGCTTGGGGATGCTGCTGAAACGCGAGCGATTAAAAGTATTTTTGGCGAACATGCGAAGAAGGTGAGCGTTTCTAGCACGAAAAGCCAGATTGGACATTTGCTTGGCGCCAGCGGCGGCGTGGAACTCGTATTCGCCGTTCTGGCGCTGCGAGACAGCATGATTCCACCGACGATTAATTTAGATTCTCCTGATCCGGAATGCGATCTGGACTACACGCCCAATCAACCCCGCGAACGCCGGTTGGGCGCTGCCATCAGTAACAGCTTCGGCTTCGGCGGGCACAATGCATGCCTGGCCATTGGGCAGCTTCGAAATTGAGCCCGATTTCGCGAATCTGAACCTGAATTGCCCGCGAGAAAGGTGACAAAATCGCCAATTTTGCTGCTTCTTTGTTTGGACTTCGGGTAACGACGATTTGGGAAACTTGACAGCCACGACTGCTGGCAAGTACGCTGAAATTGCGGGAAAATTGCTGTAAGTCGGTTTTGCCGTTGTCTCCAGTCGTCATGCACGACGCTGGCTTGCGATTCTTATCGAGCGGAACTGTCTCGAGTGGGAGAGGCTGAATCATGAAACTCGTTTCTAAATTTCTGGTAAAAGATGCGCTGCGATATCTTCTGTTTTTTGCAATAGCTTGTGCGGCTATCTTGCCATCCGTCTCTTTCGCGCAAGCCGAATATGAAACGTTGCCACTATACTCCAAAGATAAGAAAGAGATCGGTTACTGGAACGACATGCTATCGTTCATGCGTGATGATCTG
Organism: uncultured Pirellulales bacterium; assembly: GCA_964538425.1. Classification (GTDB taxonomy): domain Bacteria; phylum Planctomycetota; class Planctomycetia; order Pirellulales; family JADZDJ01; genus JADZDJ01. The sequence goes on from CAZIGP010000026.1 coordinate 2,598, forward strand.
AATGCGGTTCGTGGCATGCTTGAAGGCAGCAATATGGATCAAACGGCGTTCGACAAGTTTTTCAACGACGTTGTTTTTCCGCTATTTACGTACGAAAAGAATTATGAACATCCTTCTGTTCCAACCGCCAAGATAAGAAAAAACTTTCAGGCTGGCTTTATTGCTCGTGCAAAAAACAATACTGCAAAAGAACATTTGTTTGATCTGACTTTGGCCAAGATGAGTCAAATTGCCGAGGGCAATTTTGATCCAAGGGCTCGTGCAAATGCCGTCATCATGATCGCTGAACTTAACGATCCTGAACCTGGTCCGCCGCTGAAAAAAACATTTCCTGTCCTACTTAAATGGTCAGCCGACCCGAAGATGCCCGACGTGGTTCGGATTCCGGCGTTTCGTGGGCTAGAGCGCCATGCATTGACACAAGGCGGAATTGAAGCTGCTCAACGGCCAGCAGTCGTGCAAGCAATGCTGGTCATCGTAAAGCAGCATACTGCAACACCTGAACAATCTCTCGAAGGCCATGAGTGGATTTTACGACGTGCGACCGATGTACTCGCTGCGTTGGGTGAGCCCGGGGATAAAGGCCTCGTTTTCAACGAACTTGTCAAACTAACCGAAGAGGAATCCGCGCCGCGAGCAGCCCGTGCTACGGCCGCCGCAGCATTAACAAAAATTCGCTACGTTCCACCAAAAGATTATGACGCGGAAAGCTTGGCAAAAACGCTGGGAAAACTAGCAGTTACGGTTTACAAAGCTGAACTTGCTGAAGTTACCCCTCAGCGGCAACCGATTGTCGTCGAACGATTGAAGCAGCAACTTAGGGAGGTTCGTACAGGATTGGTCGGCGCGGATGGCAAAGGAGGCATTGCGGCAATGCTCTCGGCAGACCCACAGAAGAAGTTTGTCGCAGACCTCGTGACCAATGTCGATAACTTGATCAAAGCATGCGATACGCCGGCAGCACAGCCACCAGATCCTTTGTATGCTTCACAAAATCCAGGCTATGTGCCAGGAGTTCCGTTTGACACTCAAGAACCGATTGCCAAAGCGATTAGCACTGCCGGCAGCGGTTTGGAAGCTGTCTTACAAGCCGGTGTCGGAGGCAATGTTAATCCACCTGCATTGCCAGGTGCTACACCTCCACCTGTGCCGGGAGCTGCTCGGCCTGCAACGGTGAAGCAGCCTTCTGGCTTGCCTGCCGGCTGATTCTTTGAAACGTCTCTGCTACGATTGCCATATACTTGCCGTCGCTAGAGCGTAGCAACCGTTCTAAAGCCATAGGCAAAGTTTTTTCAATTGCAGAACGTACCATCCCTTAACAATTTTCTTTCCTGCCATGCAAGTCACTATTACTGCTGTTGGTCCCGATCATCGTGGCCTGGCAGATCCGATCATCCATTACGTCACAGGCCAAGGCGCGAATATTGGCGAAATTCAGATGTACGATCATGACGAGCAAGGGCTGTTCGCCATGTATTGTCGCATCGAACTGCCAAACGAACATTGGTCTGCATTAAGGCCGGCGATGGAAGAAATTGGCCAACAGAAAGAGCTCTCCGTTCGTGTGTGGTCCCCCGATGCTCGTAAAGGGAAGCCGCGTTTAGCCATTTGCACTACTTATCGTCAAGAGACGCCGCTGGCACTATTGCGTTCGATTCGCGATGGTCGTGTACCGGCCGAGGCCGTCGTGATGATCGGCAACCGCCCCGCTTGCCGCAGTTTGGCCGAACAATTCGGCATTGATTGGCATAGTATTGGCGACGACAAAGGAAACCCCGACGATGATCGGATGCTGGCAATTTGCGATGAGTACGACGTCGATTACATTATTCTCGCACGTTACATGCGAGTGCTATCGCCGGCTGCCTGTTGGAAATATGCCGGTGGACGAATCATCAATTTGCATCATGGCCTGTTGCCGAGCTTTCCTGGCTTTCGGCCGTACCATGAAGCACATTCGTTCCACATGCTTACCTACGGTGCAACGTGCCATTTCATTGTGCCTGAATTGGATGCGGGCAATCAAATTATCTATCAGTCGACATTTACTGTGCCGCCGGGGATGAAGCTCGACGAAATCATTCGCCGCGGCCAAGAAGACAACGAGCCGCATTGCTTGGTGGAAGGGGTGCGACGCGTGGTAACACGTGAGGTACGGCTGCATTTTCACCGAGTTGTCGCACGCCAGTAAGACGAAGTAATGCTGGCATTCCCATGTTAACCTGAAGACTGGGCGAGGAAGGTTCGTTTCTTACTTCTTCCTTGCTGGCGCGTGGGTTAGTATTTCAAAAATTTGTGAACCTCTTGGTAGGCAATTTGGTCTTGCTGAAACTAGAATTCTCGTTTCCAAGATCTATTGAATGCAATCATGTCTAAGCAGCCTGCTTCCACCGATCAGCGTACCGTTGTTGCTAAACCGGAGATT
>CAZIGP010000026.1:5032-14614 GCA_964538425.1 uncultured Pirellulales bacterium
GCTACCGGCTTTTTGCCATCGCGCGAGTCGACCGGAAAACCGATTACGGTAATCGGCACGTCGGCGATTCGGAATGGTTTCGATGCCATATGCTTGCAGCAGGCGCTCAATAGCCGCGGCGCTCCCGGTGTGACCGATTTGGTTTTGAATCCGGATGCACATGCCGGTTACGGCGCACCGGTAGGTTGCGTATTGGTTTCGCCAACGCATGTTTATCCGGGGCCAGTCGGCGTTGATATCAAATGCTCGATGAGTTTGCTACAGCTCGACGTGCGGGCCGATCAAATTGCCGAAAAGCCGGTGCGCCGAGCGCTCATCAACGCGATCGTCGAGCGCACGCCGACGGGCGCAGGACGAGGTCAGCGCAGTGCGATTAAGGCGCGACGGGTCAACGAGCAAATCGGTCGGCAAGTGGCGATTGAAGGATCATCGAAATCGGTCTGTGAATCGCTAGGGATTCCGCCTGAGTGGTCACAGTATTGTGAAGATGCGTTTCATGTCGGCCACGATGGTTCTGCAGAATCGCTCGAAACACGGCTCGACAAACTGCTGGCCGCCAACGTGTTTTCAAACTTTGCCGAGAAAGTTTCTCAACTTGGTAGTTATGGCGGGGGTAATCATTTCGGCGAGGCGGAAGTGGTCGAGTTTTCTCCGGGCGAGCGCAACAAACAAATTGCCGAATCATTCGGTATGCGCGACGGTTGCGTCGCGTTTTTATCGCATTGCGGATCGCGTGGCTTCGGTTATCAACTTGCGAGCGGTCAATTCCGTGAATTGCAATCGAAGTTCAACACCTGGGACATTCCACTGCCAGGTAATGATCGCGAGTTGGTGTATGCCCCATTGGGAACTGCGGAGGCTGATGCCTATTTGGACGACATGGCGTTAGGCGCTAATTTTGCCACCGTCAATCACATGCTCATCAATGCGCTGGTTCTGGAGGCATTTCAAGAAGTGCTGCCGGGTACGAAGGGGCGGCTTGTGTATTTCATCAGCCATAACATTGCGCGGCAGGAAATCGTCAACAATCAGGTTTGCTGGGTGCATCGCAAAGGAGCGACACGTGCATTTCCCGCCGGTCACTTCGCACTAAAAAACACTCCCTACTACGAAACCGGCCATCCGATTTTGTTGCCTGGCAATCCGGCGAGTGGTTCAGTAGTGATGGTCGCGGAGACTGGTGCGGAAAAAAGCTGCTATAGCGTGAATCATGGCGCTGGCCGCGCCATGGGACGTAAAGAGGCAGGCCGGCGTTTGGATCAGCGTACGATCGACGCTCAATTTGACGCTGCCGACATTTTGACGAACTGCCGCAACTATCCCATCGACGAAGCTCCTGCGGCCTATAAAGACTTTGGCGAGGTGCTGCGATCGGTCGAACAGGCCGGCTTGGCAAAAACAGTAGCAAAGCTGCGGGCGCGGTTTGTTATCAAGGATGCCGACAAAAGTCTCGGTGGCGCGGCATAGCTTCGTCGCTTAGACGCGTTTTAAAGTCCGATCATTGGCAAATGTGTCTTGCATCGGACGAGTATAAAAGCCCATCCGATGCTAGGCACGTCGTTTATACCGGTAAACCAGGAATGTGCGTTACCACATCACAGGCTGAAATTCGGCAAACCGCCTAACCCGGGCAATTGTTTGAGCAATGGCAAATAAGTTTCGACCAAGCTTTCCAATTGTTGTGCATAGACATCGAACGATTGGTTGAACTGGAAGCCTTTAATTTGCTTCTCTTCAAACGAATTGAGTGCGGAAAAATAACTGTCAGCCAAGTTGCCGCCACCATGGATGTTGGCAATCGGAGCACTATTCTTGACGGCGCCAACAATATCGAAATCGCCCTCTCCGACATTGACGTACAGCCTCTCATCGGCGGAAACGCCAAGCAATCCCACCAAATCTCTGCCACCATGCGTAGAGACGTAAACGCTTTGTGCTGTTAATTTGGCGAGCAGAACGTAATCGTCGCCACTGCTGGTTTGGAACGTGGCAGTTCCAAGCTCGGATTGCAATAACGAGGTTGGGTTTTCAGGTTCAGTCAATGGAGCTTCTACGGTGACTTTAGCAACTAAGATTGCGTCGGTATCTGCACCGGTATGGACGAAAATGCTCCAAGCCCTCAGTCGCGTCAAAGCCACACCATCGATGCCATCGCTTGTGCGAATACTCAGCTCTCCTTGCAGGTCGCCCTTTACAATAGCGAAGCCATCATTGCCACGGCCGAGTGACACATCCATTCCTCCGCTGTACTCGAACTTTTCGGAGCTTTTGCCGTTAATTGTGGTGCCTACAAGTCCTTGGACTTTCCACTCGCCGTTGTTGAACTGCGTGACGGCAACAACGTTGCTTTTGGAATCGCCACGAATTTCCAAATTGCCCGCTTCATTAATGGCCGCGGTGACATTACCGGCCATGAGGGTGCGAGTTTCCAAGCTTTCAAATCGTAAAGCGCGCTTGGTCAAAGATGTTTTTTGCATGGTAAGTTCTCGGCGGTAAGAGGCAGGGGGCCAATTGCATAGGCCCGGTTCATCACACGTCGTATCACTCACCTGAAGAAGGCTCAGGAGAACCCGCGGTTGAGTGCTAGCACAGAAAATATAATGGGAATAGCAGGGATCGTAAAGATAGGCAATATAAGATAAATATTCCGGCGGAATTTAGCGCCATTCGCTACTGGTGGGAAACTTCTATAGAGTAACTAGTCTATCCCCCGAGTTTTCTTAGTACTCGTGCGGCGTGCGAGCGGACGTCCGGGTTTACATCGTCGAGTGCTTGCTTAATTGCAGCCCTTGCTTCTATTGCATGAAGGTTTGCCAATGCGTCGATGACCGCAATGCGCACTTGGGGGGATGGATCATCAGCGTGCCGAAGAAGTGGTTGCACGCCTGATTGTCGATTGGATGCAGAGATTTGATAAGCTGCCCACCGGCGTATCTCTGCTTCCGAATCGTCCAAATGTTGAACCAAGACCTCAAAAGCCGGATCGTCCTTTGTTTTGGCCAGCGCGGCCAACACGGAATATAAAATTTGTCGATCGGTAACCTTCGCCAACAGCGCATTTGTTGCAGCCTGACTCTCAATTCCACTTAACGCATCGGCCGACCGGTGGCGAATGTCGACCGATGAATCGTTGAGTGTTTCGATCAGCAAGGTAACTAACTCTTTGTCTTTCAGTGACGACCAACAAAGCCGTTCAACAGCCTCGAGTCGTCGTTTTTCATCTTTATCTCTGAGATGTGCTGAAATAAATTGCAACCCGCGAGGATCTTTCAACCGCAAAAGCCCAATTGCAGCGACGACTTGCACTTGAAAGTCTTGATCGTCCTCAGCCAGCTTGACAAGCAAGTCGCATTGGTGAAGCTTGCCGATACAACTCAAAGCGTATGTAGCTGCGATGCGAACTTTTGGTTCTTTATCGGTAAGCAGCTCCTGCAAAGCATCGATTGCCGCGGTGGCTTTTAAATTTCCCAGTGCACATGCCGCCGTTGCGCGAACGGTTTCCTGAGAATCCTTTAATAGAGCAAGCAGCGGCAGAACGGCTCGCTGGTCGCGCAACGATCCTAAGACATCTGCGGCGTTTTCTCGCACGGCCGGCTTATCACTTTCCAGCAAATTTATGAGCGGTTCGACGCAGTTGGGGTCGCCAATTGTGCTGAGATAATGGACGGCGCTTCGATATTGGTAGACGGTATGATCGGATGCGGCGATTGCATCGACCAAAGTATTCACGGCTTGGGCGTTGTTCAACGCTCCGAGAGCTAAGGCAGCATGATATCGAACCACATCTGATGGATCACTTAAAGCAGTAATTAATGGTTCAATCGCCGGTGCTAAATCTTCGTGATCTACATCCTTACGAGTAATCAGCTGGTGCAAGACCCAAGCAGCGAGGCTACGGACATGATTCGACGAGTCGGTGAGTGCGTTTGCAAGCGGCTCGACAGCAACGGCTCCCATGCTGCAAAGTGGCCATGTAAAGGAACTTCTTCCAACATCTTCAGCAATTCCCAAGTCTCTGATACGCCCGAAGCGATGGAAATAATAATTTTCATCCTCACTTCGTGCAGCATTGATCAACAACCAAACCGAATAGGGATGCTTGATTCTGCTCAATGCTTGACCAGCCGAATAAAATATTCTCTTGTCATTTTGCATCGCTTCACCAAGCGGCTCAATGGCGCGGATGTCGCCCATTTCTCCCAGGGCATCTGCAGCGGCATGACGAACCGATTCTTGTGGGTCTTCCAAGAGCATGATCAGCGGATACACCGACTCTCGGTCTTTTATCCTACCCAGCGCCCGGATGACGTTGGTATCTTTGCTGGTTAAAAATGTTCGCAACGGCTCGACACATCGAGGATCATGAAAGCTGGCTAAGGCAACGGCCGCCGGGGTGTGAAATAACGGCTTGTTCAATAGCGCGTGAATTGGCTCAACCGCCTGCTTGTCATTCAGTGCTGTGAGTGAGCGAATTGCTGCATTGACCACTTCTGCATCAGGATCATTTAACAGCTTGATGACCTCGGGAACAGCCTTTCGCTTTTGTGGAGACTGTAATGCCGCCAACGCTTCGACCGCATTTTGCCGTACTCGATGATCGGAATCCTGCAACGCTTTCATGAAAGGCTCGATCAACTCCTCGCCGCTGCTGAACGAGCCGCTTCGATAACGCAAGCCATTGGCGGCCGCTGCGCGTACATCATCGATCGAGTCGCCTAACGCTTGTAATAGCAGTTTGAGAACACTGGGGTCATCGATCCCCATAATTGCCTGTACTGCTTCCGTGCGCAAGGCTACGTTCTTGGCCGACATGCATTTTGCCAGCGCATCGCGGTTATCGAGAGAGCTAACCAAGCGGCAACATTGCGCTGCTGCCAGGCGTGCGGCAGTGCTATCGCTTTCCAAGGCCAAGTTCAATTCACGGCAAACAATTTTTCGCAGGGCAGCATCGTTTTTTTCCCGGGCCTTGACCGCTTTTTCGTCATTCGGATCGACCGCAGGCGGCCAGATTGTCCCTAAGGGATGGTTAAATGCTAAGCGGTGGAGCGAATACACGGCCCATTCCCGCATTTTTGGGTCGGGATCGAACAGCAACTTTGCCACGGGTTGCACGACACGCTCGTGCCGAATGCTGCCCAAGGCTCCGACTGCGCACTGTCGCGCCGAAGTGTTGTTGCCGGCAAGAGTCTTCAAAAGTGGATCAATGGATGATTCGCCGATGTTGACCAGAGCAGCCGTGACTTGCAATGTTACTTCACGGTCTGCTTCGCCTAGCCGTTCAATCAGCGCATCGACGGCTCGTTCGGCGCGCAATCCACCCAAGGCTTCTGCGGCGCCCATGCGAACCAATCGGCTTTTATGTGAAAGCGCCTTCATCAACGAATCGGTCATCATGGGGCCCATCCGGATGAACAACCGGCGCATGTGGTAGCGAAAGCCTAACGTAGAGCCGTCAAGTTGCACTTGAGTATCATCGGCAAGTAATTCGATCAATTCTGGGAACGCCACTTCGGCATCTTTGCCTCGTAGACATAGTTGCTGTGCAGAGAGGATTCGCTCGTTGGGATCCTTGGATCGGAGTTGCTCAATCAGTTTGTCGATCGGTGGGCTAACTGATTCAACATTAACGGCCAAATTTTGGTCTGATTGAGCGGACCGTGGAGAAAAAAATGAAATCAAGCAACATAACAGGCAAAACATCGTTGCCACGCACGCTATTTTCTGGTAATGCTGCATGGGTGTTCCACGATCTTAGAAGGAACGTCGGACTAATGAACAGGAATCACGTTTATGATACCTTGGTGAATTCAGCGCTGGCGATAGTAGTTTGCCTGCCAAAGGTCTTCTTAAACTATCAAACGACCGATTTGACGTAAAAATAGGAAGGACTCGTGCAGATACAAAGACGATAAAGATTGTGAGAAATAAGTGCTTAAAATGCATATACTTTAACCCCTTTTTTGACCTCCTTGACCCTCGTCTGAAACTTTTCGCGTCACGTCGCTCTTGCTGCCATTTTTACTGCATTATTCGTTGAAAGATTCGCTATAATTCCCAAGGGTTGAATCTTCAAACGGAGGCAATTATGCAACTTAAAAAAATTCTGTTTCCGACCGACTTTTCTCATGCCAGTGATGCGGGCATGCCCTTGGCGACGGTGTTGGCTCGAGATACCGGCGCAACACTGGTGATTTTGCACGTTGAAGAGCCACCGTTGGCATACGGAGGAGGAGAGTTATACTACGGAATTCCGGAGCCCAACACCGAAGCCTTGCAAAAGATGCTTGCGGCAGTGAAGCCGACCGATCCCAAAGTGGCTTATGCGCATCGAATGGTTACCGGTGATCCGGCAACGGAGATTGTTCGGGTGGCCGATGACGAACAAGCGGATATCATTGTGGTCGGCACTCATGGCCGGACTGGTTTGACGCGGCTTTTGATGGGCAGCGTCGCCGAGCAAGTGATTCGCCACGCGTCTTGTCCTGTATTAACGTTTAAGGAACCGCATGAGAAAAAGTGAGCTCTGAATGATTGAGCAATAAGTTTTCAAGCTGCTGTTGAGCGACCTCTTTCACGACATGTTTCAAGAGAGATCTTCTTATGTCAAAAATTCCTGCGGTCTGGTTTTGGGTCATTGCTTCTGGAGTTTTATTGCTAGGCTGCGAACCTACGATCGAGGTGCAAGAGTTTGAAATCGGCGAAGATGGTAAGATGATTGAAGTGGCTCCTACAAATGATGTGGCATCGGCTGATGGTGAGGATGGTGACAAGAGCATTGAAGAAAACTTCTTGAAAAAAGGCGAATATGCAGAAGCCAAAGAGTGGCTGGCATCGAAGGATGAGAATCATCAATTGTGGAAAGTAAGTCGGGAATCCGCTAATAAATTTGTGGATGACTTGTATAAATCAGGCGCATCTAAAGTCTTTGCGTGCTTTGGCGAACGAGATCCAGGAGAGAAACTGGAAATGGTTGCGACGTTTGTCGTTGAATTGCCAAAGGATGAAAAAACTCGCAAGAAGGTGATTAGCGCCTATAATAAATTTTGGAAAGAATACCTCCGCGAAGCTGAACCTGACGAAATCAAAGAATACCTTGAAAAAGATACCGGCCAGAAATACGTGGAGTCGAACTTTGATTTATAAGGTGATCCTGATTCTTTAACAATTTTCGGTAATGCGTTATTGCCTTCTCGCTACTGGATATTTCGGGGCGACATGTGACGCGCATACTACACTGAAACGTACTTCTGACTGTGAATCGGGCTGACTATTTGCCGACCGCTTCGTTGGAAACGCTGCAACTGCGCGGCGATTTGTTGTCGAAGTTACGAGGATTCTTTGCCAGCCGCAATTTTTGGGAAGTCGAAACCCCGATTCTTTCGGCGGATGTGGTCGTGGATCGGCATCTTGAGCCCATGGCAACCGTCTTAGCTGGAGACGCGCGAAGACCCAACGAAGGACGACGACTCTGGCTGCAAACTTCGCCTGAGTTCGGCATGAAGCGGCTACTCGCCGCGGGAGCCACGGCGATCTATCAAGTAACACGAGCATTTCGTAATGGTGAGATTGGGCGGCTCCATAATCCCGAATTTACCATGGTGGAATGGTATCGAGTTGGGGATGACATGCTCGCCGGCATGGCGATTTTGTCAGAGTTGTGCAACGTACTTTTGGGTCGTGGTCCTGCGGAACCATTAAGTTATGCAGACGCGTTTGCGCAGCATGTCGACCTCAATCCTCATGTGGCCAGTGTTGGCGAATTAGCAAGAGCGGCTCAACACTTGAAAATCAATCTTCCACAAAGCCTTGTGGATGATCGCGATGCTTGGTTAAACCTGTTATTAACAGAATGCGTGGAACCACAGTTAGGAATTCAAAGGCCAACTATTCTCTACGATTATCCGGTTTCTCAAGCCGCTTTATCGATTGTTCGAGAAAGCACACCGCCCGTGGCCGAGAGGTTCGAGTTGTATGTCAATGGTGTTGAGTTGGCGAATGGCTATCATGAACTACTTGATGCGACGGAACTGAAACGACGCAATACATCAAACAATGCGGCACGCGTTCGCGAGGGAAAACCTTCGCTTCCTGAAGAAAGCCAGTTGTTGGCCGCAATGGAAGCGGGCCTGCCAGCATGCTGCGGTGTGGCGCTGGGATTTGATCGAATTGTGATGCTTGCAGCAAAGTTGCAAACCGTTGCCGAAGCAATGGCTTTTGCGGTGGATCGAGCTTGATTAATAGGTTTGAGAAGCTTAATTGCCGTCAATAAAAACAGGTAGCTGAATTTGCAACCTTTCGTCGGTTTTGAGGCCGACCTTGTAGCAAATCCAGCTACCGTGGACGCTCGCAAAAAAGACAATTCACCTAAGGAGTCGGTGGGGTTGTTGGTTGTTTTTCAACTTCATCGGCTCGCTTTTCGAGCTGATCGGCCTGTTTGCGAAGATTATCTGCTTGCCGTTCGACAGCACGTTCTTGATTGTCCTGATTAATACGAATTTGATCTTTTTGTTGTTCGGCAGCACGGTCGATATTTTCTTTTTGTTGTGCGGCATTTTGATCTACTTGGTCTTTGCGCTGTTCAGCATTCGTGTCAACGCGATTTGTTTGATGCCTTGTCGCGGTTGAATCACAACCGACTAGACCTCCGATGCCCACTAAACTTAATCCTGCCAAAAGAGTAGCGAGCAAATTTTTCTTAGATTAGTAGCGCATAATATTTCTCCGATTTTTAAAACACAGGATCGTAATGTCTGACGGTCTGGATCAAGTAATCCAGATATAAAACGGATGCATAAAGCGTGCCAAGGAGGCGAAAAAAGAGTCTTCCCACAAACGGAAAAGGAAGGAGAAGCAATCGCTGATTTTTAGCCAGAATGGCTCTGCCAAAAGCTCGATAGAAATTTAAATTAGCAACGTTCTTCAAGACTGTGTTGCAACTTTGCGGTTTTGTCACATACTTCTTTCAGCAAGTCTTGAGCACGATGTAAATCGTCACGCGTGCCAAGTTCTTCTAATTGACGCAAAGGTTGCATCAGGGACATCGCGCCGAAATTTGCTGCTAAACCACGTAATGCGTGGGCAGCACTGCGAATTTCTTCTCCTTGCATGGTACCTACCGCTGTTCTAAGCCGATTCAACAGAGTCGGCGAATCTTCTGCAAATACTTTTGCCAAGCAGGATAATAAATCATGATCTCCTCCGAGGCGTCTTAATGCACCTTCCAAATCAAGAAGCGATGCATCTCCATCGAATGAATCAAGTTCTTGCATTGGATTGCCACCTCTGTGTTTGTGATCGGTTTGATGCAACATGGCAAAAAACTCCTTTATCTATCGCACGTTTGATCTAACCTTCGAATCCTCGGCAATTCTATGCCACGCTGATCGAAATACCAAGTTTCTTAACTAAGTACAGCCACGAATCAAAAAGAGAAGAATTAAAATTGGAATCGGAACTCCCAGTAACCACAACACAATCCATCCCACTTTTCCAGTACGTTGTAGGTGTCGCATCGTATATCTCCAAAAAATTGGTGTTGATAGCCACCAAAATACTTGGCAAATACCGTGCCGACCTTTGCCT
>CAZIGP010000027.1:0-14391 GCA_964538425.1 uncultured Pirellulales bacterium
GCCATCGGGCCGACTTATTTCGCGCCATACATGAATTGGGTATGGCACTCTTAGCGTTTGATTACCGCGGCTATGGATGCAGCCAAGGTTCGCCCAATGAAGCTGGCGTTGTTGCTGATGGACGGGCGGCACGGAAATGGCTGGCAAATCGTGCCGGAATTATGGAGAAAGATATCGTGCTCATGGGGGAGTCAATTGGTGGCGCCGTCGTGACAGCACTTGCTGCTGAAGCACCAGCCCGAGGTTTGGTGCTCGAAAATACTTTTAGTAGCGTGCCTGATGTGGCTGCGGTCCACTATCCCGCGCTTCCTGTTAGGCTGTTAATGCGAACCCGTTTCGATTCAGTCGCGGCAATTAAAGCTTACCGAGGTCCGCTGCTGCAATTTCATGGGGATGCAGATACCATTGTGCCGTTCTCGTTAGGCCAAAAATTATTTGAGGCCGCGAACAATCCCAAGCGGTTTGTCACCATTCGTGGCGGCGACCATAATGACGTTAGAACCCAGCAGTTCTACCGATCGCTCGATCAGTTTTTATCGGAGTTGCAAGATTCATCCGGCAGCTTGTAGAGATTTTATTAATACCGCGATCGCTGCTCTGGAACAATCTGTTCTGGTTGTCGAGTAATACTATCGCTTCTTGCCCCATCATTAGGCAAAATCAATTCCGTACCCGGCCGAAGATAATCAAAGTCATCACCAAGCACGTCGCGATTCAACTCGTAAATTTCTGCCCAGCGTGACGATTTTCCCAACTCGTAACGGGCGATTTCAAACAACGTGTCACCCTCGACAGCCTTATAAACCCGGCCGGTGCCTCGTAACCTGGTGCTAACGGAAATCAATCGTTGTTCTGTGCTAGCCACTGTTTTTCGTGGTCGTGGACACAAATCAGGATATGTTCGTCGCAAAACGTTTTCATCTGGTACAAGTAGTTCTTGTCCGAGAACAAGCTCATCAGCCGCTTTATGCCGTTTGCGATTGTATTCATACAATGCTTTAAAAAATGCTCCAGAACCGTAAGCTCTTTTACTGATCGACCAGAAAGTATCGTTCGGCTGAACGGTATACTTTTCGCCATTGCGTTGAATAGGTGCTGACGCTTCTTGCTGAATTGTTGTGACGGTAGAACCCTGCCATTGCGAAGAATTTGTCGATCCGGCTTGAAAATCGTTGCTATAGCCGAGCTGCGAATTTGGGTTGTGGTTTGTCGAAGATGGTGACGCTGTGTTGGATTCCGCGAAGGATTGCGACGAACCATTTGTGCTCGGATATCTTGAGTCGCGTTGAGTGGTACTGGATGGGAGCGAATTAGTAGATCGATAATCTTTGAATCGATCATTAACCATCGTCGATTTACCACTGTTGGGTAGACCGTTGTCGGGCAAGCTATAATCTGGATATCGAGATGAAGTTTCGGCTCCGATTGAATCAGCCGAATTTTGATTGAGCGATTGTGTGTCGCTAGCTGGATAAGGCGTCTGGCGAGCATCGGGCTGTGTATCATTTTTTGCATTTGGGTTATCAGAAGCGTAACCCGTTTGATACGGAACTGCTTTAGATGGTCTTGCATTCAAATCTTGAATGGGTACTTGATTTGCAAGCAGATTCGGAGGCATGGTTGTCGCGGATGCTGCGCTTTGATCGATAGTATTTTTTTGCCACGAATTGCCGGCGATGTAGTTTTCTGACGGCTTAGGCCAACCCGATCCTTGGGAATTATCGTGCCCTCGGCTATCCGCAAGATTGCTTGAACCTATATTTGGCTCGGCCTGTGGTGTTACCACAGTAGGGCGAACCGCCGGGTTAAAGTTTTTTGCTGGAGTTGATTTAGTAGCTGCAGCATTGTTCGCAGCGGCATTGGATAGCGGTAGTTTCGAGGGCCGCGTCAAGCGTTTGGCTAGCAGTCCACAAAAAACCACTAGCAAAATGCCGATCACTGCAATTCCCATTTTCATTTCGCGTGCCATGATAAAGCCTCCTCCTTGAGGCTGAATTCCATCCAGTCTATTTTCGCTCTGCAATTCGCAGCTTTGCGCTGCGGCTGCGAGGGTTTCGGGCAATTTCTGCTTCGTGCGGTACGATTGGTTTTTTTGTGATAAGTTGAAGTCGGTGGTCGTTTCGAAAAGCTTCTTTCACGCGTCGATCTTCCAGTGAATGAAAGCTAATAATCGCCAATCGACCGCCAGGTCTTAAATAATCGGGCAATCGACGTAACGCTATCTCCAAGGATTTAAGTTCTTCGTTAACGGCAATTCGCAGTGCTTGAAACGTGCGAGTTGCAGGATCAATGCGCTGCTTGTGGGCCACCGCGGGAACAGCCTTCCGTATGAGGTTGGCAAGTTCACGGGCAGTTTCAATGGGGCGTTGGTGCCGTTGCTCGATAATTCTTCGAGCAATACGGCGACTGAATCGTTCTTCTCCGTAATGAAAGATGAGATCAGCTAAGTGTTCGGCACTCAATCGGTTCACCAACCTCGAGGCTGGCTCACCAACAAGCGGATTGAATCGCAAATCAAGTGGACCATCCGCGTCAAAACTAAAACCGCGAGTGGTATCTGCTAATTGGTCGCTCGATAAACCTAAATCTAAAAGGATTCCGTCAACTGTTCCTACATTCAATTCAACAAGGATTTCCGGTAGATCACAAAAGTTTCCTAAAACAAATCGAACCGGTAACCCCACCAGATTTTGTTGCGCAACCGCAATTGCGGCTGGATCACGATCTAGTGCGATCACTTCTCCGCTTGATTGAACCAACTCAGCAATCGCCCGTGTGTGGCCCCCTCCTCCTAGTGTGCCATCGACAAAAATACCGCCGGGCTGAGGATTCAGTCCTTCGATTACTTCGCGAAGCAAAACGGAGATATGGCGGGGAGTCGGCATGGATGAATTCTAATCTGCCAAGAGAAACTTAGCGTGAGAATCATAAGAAACTGGCGCTAAGTCGCAAGCGGTCGATGAATTCACGAGTCCGATGATCACCTTTGGCTCGACAGCCACGAACGTGGCGGCCGCGCATGCGCAAGACGAGTTGGCTGCACAAACGCAACGGGGTATGTACTGTTTTCGGCAAGTTGCCGCAAGCGGAGTTTCTTTAACCAGTCTAGCCCGAGAAGGTAGTTTAAGGCGGCTAGATTGATGATTTGACCGCCGAGTCTACTAACGGTTTCCAACCCGGAGCACTAACCATGTGCTCCGTGCGGGTTGGAGACCGGCAACAGCGTTGCTATCATCGCAACGCCCGTTGCGTATGCCATCAAGTCCCTTCCGATGGCCACCGCAAGTCGCGGCAGCCAGCCCGTGGCCGACGGCTGGCAATGCTGGCAACTTGTGGATTTGATTTGAGCAAGCTAAAGAACCCAATGCGAAAAGGGTGGAAATGTAAAACTGCTAAACCAATATCATCTAAACGTGTCATAAATCGTTGGCCGACAGGATTGCGTGTTCCACTCCCATCGTCAAGCTGATTTTTTGTGGGAAAATAAGAATAAGTTTTTGAAGCAACGGCAAGTGCTGAATGGGCAATTACTTCCGTGTCTGCTAGCATTGAAATGCGCGCAGAAAATTAAAATCACATTCGCTGTTGATTGGAACATGCGTTCATGTAAGCTGACTCGATAATTTTTTTCGGACCAGGGTTGACAAAAACCCAATACACAACTCACGGGAACGATTAATTTCTGATGCAGCCTTCCTCTGGCTGGCATCAGATCAATATTCTTAGGGACATGGATAAAACGATAGTAACCAACGAGCTTAACCAATACGATTACGAGCTGCCAAAGCACCTTGTAGCCCAAGAACCATTGCAAAGCCGTAGCGATGCACGGTTGCTGGTCGTTGATCGTAAACAAAGTGTCATTTCTCACGCTTATGTCCGCGATCTTCCTGATCTTCTAAAAGCAGGCGACAGTCTTGTGGTTAACGACACCCGCGTGTTACCGGCTCGAATCGTGGGCTATCGACAGAGCACAAAAGGTCGTTGGGAAGGGCTTTATCTTGCGGATGAAGCTAGTGGTGCATGGCGCATTCTTTGCAAAGCCCGTGGAAATTTGGTTCCCGGCGAGACAATCCAATTAGTCGATCGACTTGCACGCGACGATTTGCAGTTACGACTCGTTGCAAAGTCCGAAGGTGGCATGTGGCTGGTCCGCCCTGCAAACGACGAACCTGCGCCGGAAGTTTTACAACGTATCGGCCGCGTTCCGTTGCCAAGTTACATTCGCAAAGGGGAAATGGTCGACTCTGATCGTGAACGTTATCAAACGGTGTTTGCAAAAAACTCTGGCTCAGCTGCAGCGCCTACCGCCGGCTTGCATTTCACTCCCGAGTTATTGGCTCGATTGGAAACTGCAGGTGTTCACGTTGCTAAAGTCACCTTACATGTCGGGCTAGATACCTTCCGCCCTATCAAGGAAACAAAGCTTGCCGCTCACCAAATGCACAGCGAATGGGGGTGCATCGACGCCGAAACGGTCAAATCATTGGCACAATCTCGCAAAGCCGGAGGTCGGATTGTGGCTGTCGGCACTACCTCGGTTCGCGTACTGGAATCCGCAGCAGCCGACGGTGTATTACGACCCTGGGAAGGCCAGACGGAATTATTTATTCATCCACCTTACCGATTTCGAGCCGTAGATTGCCTGATGACCAATTTTCATTTGCCTCGCACAACTTTACTAGTGTTGGTCAAAACATTTGGTGGTGACAAGCTGATTCAGCGTGCTTATGAAGAAGCTATTTCGCATGAATACCGCTTCTACAGTTATGGCGATGCGATGCTGATTTTGTGAATCGATAATGCCAAGTGGGAAATGCAGTAGGCACCTCGTCAATTAGAATTAGAACCTTTATACTTCTTCCATTCTGCATTCTGTATTCCTCATACGCCCCATTTGCCATATGTCCACTGTTCATACCGAAAACGTGCTCGTTGTTCCCACGGAGCTTTTTCATCGCCTCGGTCATTTTCAAGGTTTCACGGCCGATATCGACCGTTACCTCGGCGAACTTCTTAGCCCGAAAAATACAAGCTACCGTGCGCGCGGCGAAATGGAAGAAGATCCCAGTTTCAAGCAGCTAATTCCCTATGTAATTTTCCGTCATCGTAATACGGCAGGACAAGTATCCGTATTTCAATACACTCGTGGCAAAGGGCAAGGTGAAGGGCGGTTGCACAGCAAGCGTAGTGTGGGTGTAGGTGGTCACATTTCCGTCGACGATCGCACTAGTGACGATGCTGTGCCTTATGCCGAAGGCATGCGACGTGAGCTTGAAGAAGAAATCGTTATCGATACCTCGTACAAAGAAAGCTGCATCGGATTAATCAACGATGATGAAACACCTGTTGGTCGCGTTCATTTAGGCGTAGTCCACGTGTTTGACGTCGAGAAACCTTCTGTTCGACCGCGTGAAAAAGACATCCTTGAAGCTGGCTTCCGACCAGTCAATGAATTGCTCGCCGATTTAGCTGGCTTCGAAACCTGGTCGCAGATTTGTCTGCGAGCCCTATTTACATAAATACTTGGAGTTGACTGGGGTGAGCGGTCACTCCTTTATCAAGCTATCGGAATATGCCACTCGACATCCACAAGTTTCGCGGCATCCCCGAAGATACAACGCTTGAAGCCTTTCGCGTGCAGTGCAACATTTTTAGTCGCTTAACACCGGGCGAGCGTCTTCGGCGCACTTTCGACTTGATCGATTTTGCTGAACGGTTATCGGCTGCGGGGATCCGACAGAGGCATCCCGATTACACCGACGAGCAAGTACGCATGGCTCTAATTCGAATGCGACTTGGAGACGAGCTTTTCAAGCAAGTCTATCCTTACGTTGAGGTCGCGCTGTGAATCCAATCGAAAAGATGTTGGCACGTCTAGTCGACCATCTTAATGCGACCAATATTTCGTACATGGTTGTTGGATCGTAGGCCAGCAGCGCATTAAGTGTGGCACGAACAACCTTTGATGCCGATATTGTCATCTCGCTGACCATTGATCAGTTGGATCAATTTCTAAATCGTATCGAAAAAGAGTTCTATTTTGATTCGAATACGGCACATCAGGCATTTGCCAATAAATCGATGTTTAACATCATCGACTATGCGTTGGGATGCAAGGCGGATTTAATTCCACTGAAAGAAAAGCCGTTTGAGCAATCACAGTTTCAACGGCGTCGAATCACAAAAATGCCGGACAGCGATTTGCAAGTTTGGACATCGTCCGCGGAAGATACAATTTTGGCAAAGCTGGTTTGGGCCAAAATGTCCGCATCGGAGCGGCAGTATCGCGATGTTGTGGAAGTGGCGCGGGTGCAAAGGGACGCTCTTGACCAAGACTATTTATCGTCGTGGGCCGAAAAGTTAGGAATCGGAGACTTGTATAATAAATTATTGAGCGAACCCGCCCTAAAAGATTAACCCTCGCAATAATGCCATCTCTCGACAATCCCATCTACATGGACAATCACGCCACGACGCGGGTCGATCCGCGGGTGTTGGAGGCCATGTTACCGTATTTTGGCGAGAGTTACGGCAATGCCGGTAGTACAACGCATCGCTATGGCCAAGATGCGCGAGAGGCAGTTGACCGGGCACGAGAATCGCTTGCCGCCGCGATCGGTGCTCAGCCGCATGAGATTGTTTTTACCAGCGGAGCGACCGAAAGCAATAATCTGGCGATTCGCGGCGTGACAGAGCGACCCAAGCGCCGGGGAAATCACGTTGTTAGCGTCGCAACCGAGCACAAAGCGGTGCTCGACGTATTAAAGTTTCTCGGTCATCGAGGCTTTGAGATCACTTTGCTATCTGTCGAGCAAATCGGTCACTCAAAGTGTGGTTTAATTTTCACCGATCAAGTTGCCCAGGCCATTCGCGACGACACTGTCCTTGTGACAGTAATGCAGGCCAACAATGAGATTGGCGCGATTCAACCCATTGCCGAAATCGGTGCAGTTTGTCGGCAGCGTGGCGTGTTGTTACACTGCGATGCCACGCAATCTGTCGGAAAAATTCCTGTCGATGTCAACAAGCTTCAAGTCGATCTTTTAAGTTTTTCTGCCCATAAAATATATGGGCCTAAAGGAGTCGGGGCACTATTCGTTCGTCGCAGTGCTCCTGTAGTAAAACTGGAACCGCTAATTTTTGGCGGCGGTCAGGAGAACGGTCTTCGCAGCGGCACGTTAAACGTTCCCGGTATTGTTGGTTTTGCCCGTGCTCTTGAATTATGCCTAGAAGAGATGCCCCAAGAACAATTGCGATTGTCATCCCTACGAAATCGCCTTTACGACAACCTAACCGGACAACTTGATAACATTGGCCTGAACGGCCCACTACTCAATCAATCCGATATAAGGTTAGCGGGAAGCCTCAATATCACATTTGGTTATGTAGAAGGCCAAGCTCTTTTGCTTGATATGCAGGAGCGTTTAGCCGTCAGTTCTGGCAGTGCTTGCACCTCGGCCAACCCGCAGCCTAGCCACGTCCTACGGGCGTTAGGCCTTCCGGAAGACGCCGTTCGAAGCAGCCTCCGGTTTAGTTTAGGCCGCTTTAATACGGCGGAAGAGGTCGAAACGGCGGGCAGAATCGTCGGTGACTCTGTCAACCGCTTCCGCAAGCTGTCTAGTATGGCTAAATAGTTCGCCCTTCACTTTCCTGGCCAGGTTGTATAATTTAGCGTATTACCTGCATACGAATACTTCCTTTGGAGTTTACGAAATTATGGCAGTTGCACTTACCGAACGGGCCGCAAAAGAAGTCAAGAAGATCATGGAAGAACAAAAATTCGAACCAACGACGGTATTACGCGTCGGTGTGGCGGGGGGCGGTTGTAGCGGCTTCCAGTACAGCTTAGGCTTCGACCAAAAGTTCGATGAAAAGGCCGATTCAAAGTACGATTGCCACGGTGTCACGCTGGTGGTCGATAAGAAGAGCGCTTTGTATCTCGACGGCACAACCGTTGACTTCTACGAAGGCCTTGAAAAACGTGGGTTCACATTCGACAACCCAAATGCAACCAAAAGCTGTGGCTGCGGAAGCTCGTTCCAGGCCTAAGCTTTAGTCCGTGCAGTTGCTGTCCAGAAGCCATTCCCAAACTTCGCCGTCTTCGGGATGACAGACTGTCCCGGTTTTCGTAAATCCTAGTTTTTTAAGAATCGCTGTTGAAGCGTTTTCTTGCGGCATGGTCTGCGCAATAATTTGCAGGCTTGTATCTTGCGCCTGCGCGATTGCAATCAAGCTCCTTGCCATTTCGGTTGCAATGCCGCGTCTTTCAAAAGCTGGAAACGTAAAATAAGCAATTTCGACTCGGCCATTCTGTGGTGGAGATTTAAACGCACAAGTGCCGACCACCTCTTTGTCGACGGCCGCAAAGTATCCGATCCACGGGCGTACGAATCCATTCACCCGATACAAATTGGCGGTTGCCTCACAAACCCATTTTGCCTCATCGGAAAGTTGCAGGGTTTCGACAGGATATCCCCCTTCACCAATTTCGATCCGACGAATGTTCATCAGCTTTGGTTCCGCATTTGCTCAAGATGCCGAGCTACGGCACGTTTAAGGAAAAAAGAAATCAACCAGAGTGCTATCCAAGCACTATTGGATTTGGCATACAGCCGAAATGAGCGGCGAACTCGCGTCCCACCCTCTTGGGCCTGAAATTCCCATATTTCGTCAAAGCTAGCGGCAAGTCGAGAAAGTGGCGGCGAAAAGCTCTGCATGATTAGCTGTAACTTTTCCTGAGGCTTCCATTCAACAATTTCCTCGACATGGTTCGATCCATCGAGGTTCGTCACTCGAATGCGCGAACCAACGATTTCTGGTCGTTGTATTTCAAACTCGGCGACTTTGATCCCCGGAATAAAACCGTAACCCGTAAATCCCGGCCAATTGGCTAAATCAAGAATCTGTCGAGAGATGTCTTCTGAAGCTAACGGTAACGTTGCCTGGCAACAAAAAGTAATTGGCTTCATGCAACCGAATCGCTATCTGCCCTATAAAATTAGTCGTTTTTCAATAACGAGAAACAATTGTCGTGCAACTTCAGGTTTCGCTCCAGCGAGATTAGCGATAACTTCACCGTGAGGTGCCAATACTTCAACAGAATTTTCTTGAGCACTAATGGCTTCGGGGCCATTTAGCACCATCAAATCACAACTTTTCTTTTGCATCTTGGTAATAGCACGAAACCGTTGATCTTCGGTTTCTAAGGCAAATCCTACTACCCATTGATCAGGTCGTTTTGCCGACGCCAAAGTCGCCACGATATCTGGCGTTTCGACCAAATGGAGCACCAGCGGTTCGCCTGTTTTTTTGATTTTATGTTCTTCAACTTTGATCGGTCGATAATCGCAAGGCGCGGCAACACCGATTAGCCCATCACAATCAGGAAAAACTCGTTCGCAGGTAGTTAACATTTCCTCGGTGGAAATTACGGAAATCACCTTGCACTGCGATGGATATTCAATTTCAACCGGGCCGCTGACAATCGTCACATCATGTCGCGCATCAATTGCGGCCTGGGCTAATGCCTGCCCCATCCGACCGCTAGAGGCGTTTGTAAGATACCGCACCGGATCAAGATGCTGTCGTGTCGGACCGGAGGTAATAAGAATTCGCGCCACAGCGATAAGTTTACTTTACTTGTTTCAAAGCCGCTTCGATTGCCGATCGAATTCTTTCTGGGTCAGCCATTCGGCCTTTGCCTTGGTCGCGGCAACTGAGCCAGCCTTCGTCAGGATCGACAATTGTCACGCCATCAGCACGCAACTGGTCAACATTTCGCTGCACGGCGGATTTTGACCACATTTGTGTGTTCATTGCTGGAGCAATAATTACAGGCCCATCAAAAACTAAATACAATGTGCTTAACAGGTCATCCGCCATGCCTGTTGCAGCTTTGGCTAAAAAATTAGCCGTTGCCGGAGCAACGCACATCACGTTTGCCCGACGTGCCACTTCGATATGTGCCCCGAGTGGAAATTCCGGCTCACCGAACAAACCGCGCGGCACGGGTCGTCCTGTCAAAGCTTCGAACGTTGGCGCCCCGATAAATTCGCGAGCGGCGTCGGTCAGGACTACCGTCACACCAGCGCCGTCTTGAACCAATTTGCTAACCAGCGCCGCCGTCTTATAAGCCGCGATCCCGCCGGTCACACCGATAAGGATTTCGCGCCCGTTCATAAGAGTGATCTATTCGAATGAGACTACGAAGAAAGGGAGAAAGGGAACATCTCCCATTCTCCCTTTTTCAATACTAGCACACGCAAAGACTCAATTATTTTTACAGATCCGACAAATCAAGCTCTGGTGGTCCACCACTGCCAGCTTCTTCTTCTCCGGCAATTTGAACCTGGGCGTCGGCATCTAAATAAATCTTGTCTTCCATGATTTCACGGACGACAATCTCTAATTTGTTGTCGGTTTCCAAATCTACTAGCTGTCGGCTACCGGCGTTCAATGCCACTAGCCGCTTTTGAATAAGAGTCGAGAGTTTAAACCGACCGCCAACTTTGTTGACGATTTCTTCTTCCTTCAGTTCTTCGAGCATTCTCCGCAAGCCTCCGGATGGTTCAAAATATTGAGTATTTCGTCGACAGCACGGTCGACGCTTTGGTTTGTGACCTGATAGCGATAGATATCAGCAGCAGCTAACTCGCGGCGAGCTACTTCCAGCCGCCGTTGCAATGCCGCTTCGTTTTCTGTTCCCCGGGCACGAAGCCGGCGCTCTAACTCTTCAATCGACTCAGGGCGAACAAAGATCGTTAGTGCGTCGGGATACCGCTTTAGCACCGATTTGGTGCCTTCGACGTCAATCTCTAAGACTACCCATTTTCCGGCCACAAGTCGAGGGCCAACTTCATCTTCCAGTGTTCCGTACCAGACCCCACGGTTAAAAACTTCGGCACATTCCAGAAAACTTCCCTGCTTTTGGCGGCGTGCAAATTCATCTGGCGAAAGAAAATGATAGTCTTTGCCATCGATTTCACCCGGCCGTGGTTGCCGAGTTGTCGCTGAAACGCTAACGATCAATCGATCGCAGCGATCCAACAGCTTCCGCAAAACCGTAGTTTTTCCCGCCCCGGACGGTCCGGAAATGACGATCACTCGACCATGGTGGGAAAAAGGCATAAAGCTCTGAGTGCCCGGGTGTCTAGCTGTCTGGAAATCAACAAGATACCTAGACACCTAAACGCAAGGGCACCTGCTCATCACTCGATATTCTGAATCATTTCTCTTAGTCGTTCGATCATCGCTTTAATTGCAATTACATGCTGAGCGATTTCGACATCGCTGCTTTTTGAGCCTATGGTGTTTACCTCACGGTGCATTTCTTGGGTGAGAAACTCCAATTTACGCCCGGCACCTTCTTCCGATTTCATAATCTTATCAAATTGCTGCAAGTGACTTTCCAGTCGTACGATTTCTTCTGAAATGTCGCTGCGCTCGGCATAAATGGCCACTTCGCGGACAATATCGGACGGATTTAACTCTAGTTCATGCTCGTCGAGAGCTTTGCGAACACGATCCGATAATTTTGCTCGGTAAGCCTCAAGTACAAGGGGCGAGCGAACAGCAATTTGCTTTACGGTTTCACCGATAGAGCGGCAATTGACGAGCAAGTCGTCAGCCATGGCTTGCCCTTCGCGCCGTCGCATTTTGTCGAGATTTGCAAGCGCGGCCTTGAGCGTCTGTTGAATCGCTGGCCAATCAGCTTCAGCAGTATTAGGATCGGAATGTTTTTCGTTAATTGCTCCAGGCAATGGTAGCAAGCTCTCGGTAGGGATTTCTCGCTCCACACCCCATTTGGCTTGCAGCTTTAAGATTTGCTGCCGATAACTTTCCAGCACAGGTACGTTTACAGAGTAGTCTTCGGCTGACGACTGCCGGTCAACTCGCAAATTGACTTGCACTGTGCCGCGTTTGATTTGCTCGCGAATGAGGCCTTCAACTTGCGATTCCAAAGCGGTGTAGCCTTCGCCGGAGCGCATCGAAAATTTGAAGTACCGGTTATTGATCGTGCGCACTTCGACAGCCACGGCCAACCCATCGGCCTGATGATGAGCTTCTCCAAAACCGGTCATGCTCAAGAGCAAAGATTGGCTCCTTAATACTAACTGACACATTCGCGAGGGCCAATTTTATCGCCTGATTGCTGTGTCGAGTTAATAAGGTGATTCGGTGATTGTTGTTTACTTCTTTTCGTCGCTGGCGGCAGGAGCTGGAGCTGGGTTTGTTGCTTCGCTGTTATTCGTAGTAGGTGAAGCGGCGCTTGTGCCTTTGGTCTCGGCCTCAGCGCCCGTAGCGGCCTCTTTTCCAGACGAAGCTTTGTCATCTGATTTTGGAGCGGCTTCCATCTCATTCGTAGTTGTTGCCGTATTCACATTTAACCGGTTGCCGCTACCGCTCATCAGCTTAACGGAAACGATGCACAGAACAATCCAAAATGCGGCGGCACCGATTGTGATCCTCGTAAATAAGTCTCCCGCTTTCGTGCCAAACGCACTTTGGCCTCCCATGCCGCCAAGCGCACCTGCCAGGCCACCACCGCGTCCGCGTTGCACCAAAATTAACAGAATCAGAAAAATCGCCGTCAGAACCATTAAGATGGCGAGTAAATAAGCCACACCCATACAAAACACCTCAATCGATAAAAAATTTACTGTCGCACGTTGCTCATCAAGCGATGAACCCAACAAAGCTTATGAACAATGCGCGACAAAACATCCTTGCGACGGGCCAATCAAGCGGTCACATACCGCAACTGGCCACGATGCCAAGAAAATCATCGGCGACCAAGCTAGCTCCGCCAACCAATGCGCCGTCGATGTTTGGCTGCCTCATCAGCTCTGCCGAGTTCGATGGCTTCACGCTGCCGCCGTACTGAATACGTACGGCCGACGCAACTTCCGCATTGTAACGAACTTCCATCAATTTGCGAAGATCGGCATGAACCTCTTCTGCCTGTTCAGGAGTGGCTACTTTTCCCGTGCCAATAGCCCAAACCGGCTCGTAGGCGACAACACATTTCTTCATCTGATCGGCTGAAATGCTGGCAAATGAACCCTCAAATTGCTCGCGGATAACTGCCGCTGTACGGCCTCCTTCGCGTTCTTCCAGATGTTCACCGACGCAAACGATGGGTGTTAGTCCTGCGGCTAGAGCGACAACCAATTTACGGTTTACATCGGCGTTGGATTCCTTCAGCAAATCGCGACGCTCGCTGTGTCCGAGGATGACGTATTGGCATCCACAATCGAGCAGCATCGCTCCGCTAATTTCGCCCGTGAAGGCTCCTTTCGCTTCGTGATACATATTTTGGCCTCCGAGCCCAACGAGCGTGCCGTTAACCACTTTTCGTACAGCTTCTAAATAAACAAACGGCGGGCAAACGGCCATTTCTACCTGTGGAAACTCAGCGGCACGTTTGACAATCCCTTCAGCCAATGCCACCCCACCGGCGCGGTCAAGATTCATCTTCCAATTTCCGGCAATAAACTTTTTTCGCATATTTTCAACAAATTAGAACCGCACAGATACAAACACACCACAGAGGAGATGATAAAGATCTCAGGCAAAGGCGCAAAGACACAACGAAAGACAAAATACGCGAAAATCTTCGCGTTTTAGTTTCTTTACCCTGAGAAAACGAATCCGAGCATTACACGGCGGGCGCTGCCTTGGCGTAAGATCCCAATACGGTCAGCTTTACCGCCCGGCGCGAAAGTTTATCGACGGCACGTTGTAACCGGCGGTCTTCGTGATGGCCTTCGAGCTCCACGAAAAATAGATAGCCCCCTTCAGGTCGTGCGATCGGGAATGATTCAATCCAGGTTAAATTGAGCCGGCCACGTTTGAAGATGTTCAATGCATCAGCCAGCGAACCTGGTTTATGAGGCACTTCAAACATGATCGAAGTCTTATCGCGCCCTGTTCGTGTTCCAGAGTGCTGGCCAATGACCACAAATCGCGTGACGTTGCCCGATTGATCTTCGATATTTTCGGCAAGCACGTTCAAGCCGTGATGAATTGCCGCCTGCGAACTAGCGATAGCCGCCGCACCGGGCTTGTCTTTTGCCAATTGCGCTGCCGTGCCAGTGCTGGTCACTTCAATGTTGCGAGCTTGGGGCAAATGCTTTGCCAGCCAATTGCGGCATTGCGAGAGTGGTTGTGCCTTGCTGTAGACTTCCTGCACTTCATTACGCGTGCAACCGGCCAGTAAACAGTGGTGAATCGACAGATTCACTTCACCGCAAATCTGCACCGGCAATCGTGTGAACATGTCGAGCGTATCGGCAATTCGCCCATCAGTGCTGTTTTCGACGGGTACAAGTCCAAAATTGCAATGACCACGATTAACTTCTTCAAAAACTGCGGCGATTGTTGCGACTG
>CAZIGP010000028.1:0-508 GCA_964538425.1 uncultured Pirellulales bacterium
CTTGTCGAGCGCGCATTTAGCCGGCTCGGTTCACCGAACCTCGACTTCTTGTTCATCGAAAACGTCGGCAACCTCGTTTGCCCCGCCCGCCACGACCTGGGTCAGCATTTGCGCGTGGCCCTGCTCAGCACGACCGAAGGGGACGACAAGCCCGCGAAATATCCTAAAGCCTTTCGCACGAGTCATGCAGTCGTAATCAATAAAACCGACTTGCTGCCATATGTGCCGTTTTCAGTAGAAGCCGCGATCACAGACGCACGGTTGATCCAGCCACGGCTGGAAGTGTTCGTGCTGTCGGCACTTAACGGAGAAGGAATTGACGAGTGGTGCGACTTTCTAATCCAACAGCGTAAAAAACTGGTTAGCAGCGATGAATAATGTCGTGATCGATTTGCCAGAATTGGGAGATCTGCCTTCAAGAGGCGAACATGATTCGTCGAGCGAACCACCGGCATTGCGCGCTTTTCAAATCACCCTGTGTAATAACGGTGTCGTGGGCAGTGATAAA
>CAZIGP010000028.1:518-4163 GCA_964538425.1 uncultured Pirellulales bacterium
TTCAGTAGAAAATTGCAGCCAAGGCGTGCAAGTTCGGCTGGAAGGCGAACCAGCCACGCTTCGTTTATTTATCGATCGATTGCCGGCGAAGCTGCCGCGAGAGGCTCGGCTGGACGAATTGTGCGTTGTTGAAATCGATCCAATTCTGTCGGAAGACTTTCGCATCCGGCCGACGACAGTCGGCGGTCTGCTCAGCGTCAGCATACCGCCAGACCGCGCGACATGTGTGGATTGTTTCGCCGAGGTCGCCGAGATGAGCAACCGGCGATCTGAATTTCTTTTCACGACGTGCACTCATTGCGGACCACGTTACTCGCTAATCAGAGCCATGCCGTACGATCGTGGATCGACCGGTATGGCCTTGTTCGACCAGTGTCCGAAATGCCATAGCGAATACGTCCAGCCCATAGATCGGCGGTTTCATTCGCAAACCAATAGTTGTCGGGCATGCGGTCCGCGATTGTGGCTGACCGACGCTGGCGGAGAGCCGATCCACGATGAAGAACTCGCTTTGCCACGCGCCGCATCAGCCCTACTGCAAGGAACGATTCTGGCCGTCAAAGGCATTGGCGGTTACCAATTGATGGTCGATGCGACATGTTCTGCGTCAGTAAATGAACTCCGCCGCCGCAAGCAGCGATGGGGCAAGCCCTTAGCCGTCATGGTTGCAGACATCGCGGGGGCAGAATCTCTGGCAACTTTAAGTGCCGCAGATCGCGAATCCCTGGCTTGCCCGGCAAATCCGATTGTTGTCGCCGCAGTACGGACCACGTCGCCTCTTTCGTGCCAAGTAGCGGAAGGGCTTGCGACCGTTGGGCTCATGCTCCCCACTTCGCCATTGCATGAGTTTCTCGTTCGACGTGCCGGCCGGCCGTTGGTGGTCACCAGCGGCAATCTAGAAGGTGATCCGCTCGTATTCGACGAAACAACTGCCGAATCGGAATTGCGGCACGTCCCTGAATTGTTCTTGCATCACAATCGGCCGATTGTCAGGCCGATCGACGACAGCGTAATTCAATGCTCGTCGGGTAGGACGGCAACAATTCGACTGGCAAGAGGCTTGGCCCCATTGCCGCTGGAACTGAAATCTGATCGAGCGATTCTGGCGCTCGGCGGGCACCAAAAGGTCGCGATTGCGCTCACTAACGGTGCACAGGCCGTGCTTGGCCCGCATGTCGGCGATTTGGAAAACGAGTTGGTTCGCACTCGATACTTGTCGCACATCGATGCTATGTGCCGCCTCTACGGTGCACAGCCAAGCGTGCTAGCCCATGATTTGCATACCGACTACTTCACCACCCGCTGGGCCGCCGAACAATCGATTGCGACGCTGGCCGTGCAACATCACCACGCCCACATCGCCGCCGGGCTGCTTGAGCACCATTGGCTCGATCGCGAAGTGCTCGGCGTTGCCTGGGACGGTACTGGCTATGGTCCCGATGGCACAATTTGGGGAGGTGAATTCTTGATTGCCACAGCAACCGACTTTCGCCGCGTGGCACATCTTCGTCCGTTGGCATTGCCTGGCGGTGAGGCGGCCGTGAATGCACCGTGGCGCGTGGCAGTCACTTTGGTATGGGACTCGCTCGGTCCTGATGCCGCCTTGCACCTACGTTTTCCGAATGTGCCTGTCGCAACCATCGAAGACATCGTTCGCGTCGTAAAGAGTACGAAGCTTTGCCCAATAACGACTAGTGCCGGCAGGCTATTCGACGGAGTCGCGGCGCTAGCACTTGGCATTGCGCAGAGTCAATTTGAAGGCCAGCCGGCGATGCTACTTGAAGCTGCTTGTGATTTGTCCGCTAGCGGTGAATATGAATTACCGATGATCGAAGGCGAGCCAAGTATCTTGGATTGGCAGCCACTTATCTGTGGCGTTATCAGCGATTTGCGATCGCAAATTCCAGCGGGCACAATCGCCATGAAATTTCACCGAGCGCTCGCCAGTGCAATCGTGACTGTTGCCAGCCGTTACAACCATCTGCCTGTGGTGCTCGCCGGCGGATGCTTTCATAATTGTGTGTTAACCGAATTGGTCTCGCAACAATTTTCACTCCGCCGACAGCCGCTTGGATTGCCCGGTGTCATTCCCACGAATGACGGGGGGCTCGCGGCAGGCCAATTAGCGGTGGCAATCGCTCGCTTGCGACAAAAAGGTTTCTTATGTGCTTAGCCGTACCGGGAAGGGTCGTGCGGTGGCTCAACGACGATCCGATCTGCGCACTGGCCGAGGTCGAGTTCGGAGACATCACGCGGCCTTGTCACATGGCCTGCGTTCCCGATGCAAAAGTCGGCGAGTATGTTATCGTCCATGCTGGCGTTGCGATCTCAAAGATCGACGCCGATGCCGCGCAAAAGACTCTGGCCGAATTAGCGAGTTTGCCGAATCCTCCAGACTGGCCGACAGAAGTTTTGGAGGAACTTCCGCCATGAAATTTCTGGATGAATATCGCGACGCTGCGTTGGCGCGGCGTCTACTGGCTCAAATTCGCCGTGAAGCCACTCGCTGCTGGACTATCATGGAAGTTTGCGGCGGGCAAACACATTCGCTGCTCCGGCACGGCATCGACGCCGAGCTGGCGGGAGTCGTCGAGCTAATTCATGGTCCTGGGTGCCCCGTGTGTGTGACGCCGCTGGAAGCAATCGATTTCGCTCAACACCTTAGTTTGCAAAAAGATGTTGTCTTAACAAGTTTCGGCGATATGCTGCGCGTGCCTGGCAGCCATCGGAGCCTGTTGGAAGTTCGCGCTGCGGGCGGCAACGTTCGGCCTGTCTACTCGCCGCTCGATGCGGTTAAATTGGCGCAGCAAAATCCACTCCAGCATATAGTGTTCTTTGCCGTGGGATTTGAAACGACGACCCCCGCCACTGCACTGGCGGTTCGACAGGCAGCGGCCTTCGGTTTAGATAACTTCAGCCTGCTGGTTGCCCATGTCCGCGTGCTGCCGGCTATGCAAGCAATCGTCGATTCGCCTGATTGCCGCGTTCAGGGGTTTTTGGCCGCTGGTCATGTTTGCACGGTCACCGGTTGCGAGGAATATCAACCTTTCGTTAGGCAATATCGGATGCCTGTCGTCGTCACGGGCTTTGAACCAGTCGATTTGCTACAAGGAATCTTAGAGTGTGTCCTTCAGCTTGAATCAGCCTCGCCCCAAATGACCAATTGTTATGCACGTACAGCACATGACGCAGGAAATCTCACCGCGCAGAAACTCGTCGCCGGTGTTTTTGAAGTCTGTGATCAGCCTTGGCGAGGTTTCGGCGTTATCTCGCGAGGCGGCTTACGTCTACAATCGCGCTGGAAACAATTCGACGCGGAGCAGCGATTTGGTCGATTTCAATTGCCGGTGCTCAATGCGACCGAATGCCGTAGCGGAGACATTCTCGCCGGGCGAATTAAACCGATGGCCTGTCCAAGTTTTGGAACTACATGTACTCCGGATCATCCGCTCGGGGCTCCGATGGTGTCATCCGAGGGCGCTTGTGCCGCATATTTCCAGTATGCTAAAGCTGCCAATGCACTGAAATAGGCGAACTTGTGATCGAACCAAAATTATCTGCCGCTATGCAATGTCCCGTTCCCGATTCTCTCAATGGCGAGTCAATCACTCTAGCACACGGCGAGGGGGGGCGATTGATGCGATG
>CAZIGP010000028.1:4173-14181 GCA_964538425.1 uncultured Pirellulales bacterium
TTGCTGCGCGAACACATTGGGCCGGTGCTGGGAACCAACTCAGCACTTAAGTTGGATGACGCCGCGGCACTGCCGAGGATCAGCGGTGAGTTAGCGTTTACGACCGACAGTTTTGTCGTCTCGCCATTGTTTTTCCCTGGCGGCGACATTGGCACTCTCGCGGTTTATGGAACGATCAATGATCTTGCCGTTGTCGGGGCACGGCCGCGCTGGATTAGCCTGTCGCTTATTATGGAGGAAGGTTTATCAATGCAGATTTTCGATCAGGTGCTGGCCAGCATCGCCACCGCGGCGAGCGAGTGCGGCGTGACGGTCGTCACCGGCGACACAAAAGTTGTTCCGCGCGGTGCAGTCGATAAGTTGTTCATCAACACTTCAGGTATCGGAGAGCTCATGATGCCAAAACCTCTTGGCACGACATCGATCGAGCCTGGGGACGAGCTGCTAGTGAGCGGTCCTATCGGACGGCACGGTGTCGCGGTTATGGCAGCCCGCGAGCAGTTCGATTTCCATCCGTGCCCTGAAAGCGATTGTGCTCCATTGATCGCTGCCGTGGATGCCTTGCGACAAGCGGCTGTGCCCGTGAAGGCAATGCGCGATGCTACTCGCGGCGGCGTTGCTGCTGTCTTACACGAATGGGCGGCAACTTGCGGCGCGACAATGGCAGTTGAAGAACAGCGACTGCCGATCAAAGGCCAAGTCCGCGGGATTTGTGAGCTGTTGGGGCTAGATCCGTTGCATGTTGCCAACGAAGGGACGATGGTTGTTGCAGTTCCATCTGGTTGCGCTGAAGTTGCGCTCCAGGCGATGCGTTCGGTTGGCGTATCGTCCGAGGCGGCAATCATCGGACGAGTTCAGCCGAAAGTGCTGTCGCCTGTCCTGGTGCAGCGGGGATTGGGTAGGTTTCTGCCGCTGGATGAACCCTTCGGTGCACCGCTGCCACGGATCTGCTAAATTTTCACATGCAATAGTTTGCCATGGGCGTACATGTAACCCTGCCAGCCGAAACAGTTGCTGAACTTCGCCGGTCGCACTATAACGCGACGGTTACAAAGCTGATTGTCATCCACGAAGAGTTACGGATCATTCGAGTTGTTCCAGATTCCGGCGTTCCCAAGATCGAGCCAGGACAATACTTGAGTATCGGACTGGGAAATTGGGAACCGCGAGCGCCCGGTACGCAGCCGGAGCCTCTTGCTGAAGAGCATTTGCAAAAATTACCCAAACGGGCGTACTCCGTCTCATGCAGTTTAGCGTTCAAGGATGGGCAATTGTTGCGCGTGAATGAGTATCCATACTTAGAGTTCTATGTCTCTTTAGTTCGCCGCGCGACACGTCATCCACCGGCACTGACTCCACGGCTGTTCATGGTTGACGAAGGCGCGCGGCTCTATATTTCAAGTCAGGCAAAAGGTTCTTACAACTTGGCCTCTGTCAAGTCCGATGAAGACGTTTTCTTTTTTGCGACCGGTACCGGCGAAGCGCCGCACAATGCGATGATCGCAGAGCTACTCACGCGAAACCATCGCGGGCGGATTGTGAACGCCGTTTGTGTCCGCCGGCGCTCTGATGCAGCCTATCACGAAAATCATCAAGAAATCGCCCGGCGGTATCCCCGCTATTCCTACCTTTTGCTTACGACACGAGAGCCAGAAAATGTCGATCCCGCAGCTCCAAACTATGTTGGAAGAAAATACCTGCAAGATGTCGTCCGCAGTGGAGAATTGGACGAGATGTTCGGCGTGAAGTTGATGCCCGATCGCGCGCAAGTGTTTTTATGCGGCAATCCCGAAATGATTGGCGCACCCAAATCGGACAGAAATAATGTCGACGCTGCTCTGCATCCGAGCGGCATGCTAAAAATCTTGATCGATCGCGGATTCAAATTCGAGCACTCGGCATTGGCAAGCAACGTTCATTTCGAAGATTATTGGTAACCTTTCTCCGGTCTACTGTTTGGACTTTTGCTGTTCTGCAGGCCGCAATGCTTTCTCCATCGTAATGACCACTTGGGCTGCGTCGATCAGCTTTTGATTCTTATCGGCCGCCAGTTCCTGCAAGCGCCGGAATGCATCTTTCTCATCGATGCCGGTCACTTTCATCAAAATGCCTTTGGCCTGCTCGATCACTTTGCGGTCAGCGAGTGCTTGCTTCAGGTCGCCAGTTTCTTTTCGCAGCGACTGCAATTCTTGAAAGCGGCGCATGGCAACACTAATCGCTGGCGCCAAATTGGCTTGGCCGATTGGTTTTACCAGATAGGCAAGCACATGATCCGCTGTGGCGCGATTGATTAACTCCGCATCATGATAAGCGGAAACGAGAATGACCGGGATTACTTGTTCTTGAGCAATTAGCGTTGATGCCGTAATCCCGTCCATGTCAGGCATCTTGATATCCGTGATCACAAGATCGGGCTTCAGCGCTCGGCAATGCTCGACCAATTCTGCGCCCGTCTCGGCGACCGCCACAACTTCATGTCCGCACAGCGGCAGCATCCGTTCATAGAAATCTCGCATATCGGCTTCATCGTCGGCAACTGCAATTCGTAGCCGTTCGGTCATGATCGACCTCTTGGTAAAAGGACCTCAATTTTCGCTCCGCCCGTTTCGGCATTCGAAGCGGAGATTTGGCCGTGATGAGAATGGATAATCCGCTGGGCAATCGCCATTCCCAGCCCTGTTCCCTTTGTTTTCGTCGTAAAAAATGGCGTAAAAATACGTTCTCGCTGCTCGTCTGTCAATCCGGAGCCCTCATCGATAAATGATATCGATAAGGCCGGTTGACCATCCAGTTCAGTGGGGGCGGCGCGTATAGTAATCGTCGAAGACTTGGGGGACGCAGCGATTGCATTTTCCAAAATGTTCCGCCAGACTTGACCGATCGCAAACGCGTCGGCATTGATGTGCAAGTCGATATCGCTGACGTCCTCTCGCAAGCGGAATTGTTTTTCCTCGTGCGCGTGCGAGAGATTCTGCCAAATATCTCGCCAGAGCTCGCCGACATCACTTCGCGTACGATGCAGATTGATTGGAGCGGCATACTGGCGAACTTCCTCGTAGAGCTGCTGCATGTCGTCCTGGGCTTTCTGAACCCGGACGACTAGATCCACAGCCTTCGGTCGATCTTGAACTTCGAGCGCCACCATTTCGAGACACGCCTTGCTGCGCTGCAATGCGTTACGGCTTTCGTGGATAAGGGCCGTCATCGTTTCGCCAATCGCGGCCAATCGTTCATTCTGAAGGGCGTGCTGCCGCTCTTCTGCCAGTTGCCGCTCGCTTTCCTGCAATGCGCGCTGTGTTCGCAAGCGATCCACAACGCGAGATAGGCTGGCACGGAGCGCGTCGGCATTGATCGGTTTGAGAATATAATCTGCCGCCCCGTACCGGAGTGCGGTAATTGCACCGTCGAAGTCGGCCATTCCCGTAACAATGACAAACGTTGCGTGCGGCGCCATTTCCTTAAGCCGTGGTAGTAATTCAAGGGCATTGGCGTCCGGCAACTTGCGATCAAGCAGCACAATCGCAATCTCCGACCAATCCCCACGGGCCAAGGCCTCACCGGCAGTCCCTGCAGCAACCACATCGAAGTCGTCGAGTTGCAGAATATCTATCAAATTGGCGCGTGCGTCGGCATCATCTTCAATGATCAGCACACGATACGGAAAATCCGCTGATGTCAACGACTGCCTCGTCCGGTTGGATACGCCAATTGATAAGAGGCTTACACGGCTTTTGCCGGGCAGAGCCGGGAAACTGTTTCTAGTAATGCAACGACTTCAAACGGTTTATAACAAACGGCATTTGCGCCGTACGACATCGCTTCCTGGACACGGCTCGCCATTTCGTCTCGGTGGCCTGTGATCACAACGCTGCGAGCATTCGGATTCGATTCCCGCAACGATGACAGCACTTGGTTACCGTCATTCGTCGGTAGCTTCATATCGACGATGAGGACGTCGATATTTCGCTTTTCAAGTTTCTCGACGGCGTCCGGTGCATCGTTGGCGACGCAGACGCGATAGCCCCGCTCGCGAAATAGATCCCAAAGCGTATCACAAAGGTCTTGATCGTCGTCAACGACCAGCAGTAGCGGTTGATTCAGTGCCTCATCGACTAATTCCATCAGCCGCGGAAAATCAACCGGCTTGGAGAGAATCTTCCAAGCCCCCGCATCGAGTACCGACGCCGCCGTATTGCCACTGGCATATGCCGTCACGACGATAGCCACCGTTCCGGCGGAAAGGCGCCGAATCCGGCGATAGAGTTCCAGCCCATCCATTCCCGGCATCTTCAAGTCCAAGATCGCCACGTCGTAGGAATTTCGCTTGACGAGTTCCAAAGCGGACGGACCGTCGTAGGCAACATCCACTTGGAAGCCCAAATCCGAAAAAATATCGGACAAATTCGCGCAGGTGTCCTGCTCGTCATCGACGACGAGCAATCGCGCAGTTCTCTCCAGCATAGCGGGTACCTTGTGAGGAGAAAAGATTGCAGCAATTTTAGGATATTATATCAATTTAAAAATGGTGTTGCTAGCTAGAGGAGGGGGCTGCCATCAAACGCACGGTAAAGGTGGCCCCATGCCCCGCCTCACTCTGAACCCTTAATTCTCCTTTATGCTTCTCAATGATGGCGCGGCTAATCGCTAGCCCTAAGCCGATCCCTCGAGCTTTCGTCGAAAAGAGTGGTTCCGTAATTCGCGATAAGTTCTCGTGTGCAATACCTTTTCCGTTATCAGTTACGTCGATCTCAACAAGACCATCGATTTCTCTACCTACAATTCGCATCGTGCCGCCGTCCGGCATCGCGTCGCGAGCATTTCGGACCAAGTTAGAAAATACAATCGCGAGCTGCGCTTGATCGCCGAGAACCGCCGCCAACCCTTGCGGAATTTGCACCTCAACTTTGATCGTTTCGGAAAGGGCGCCTGACGCCACTGCTTCATTGATGAGAGACAGACAATTGACCGAAATCATTTCAGGTACAGGCAGTCGCGCAAAATTATTCAGCGCACCGATAACAGCGTCAGCCTGGCTTGCCTGCCGATCGATACGCTCGAGGTGCACTGCCATTTTATCAGGCGTGAGTCGATGAGCGTTCCGCAAAAAATAGACCGAGGTCTTGATGACGTTCAGAGGATTACGCAGTTCATGGGCAATGCCGCCAGCCACCTGGCCGATCGTCGCCAAGCGTTCGATCTGCTGCTGCCGGCGCTGTTGTTCGGTTCGATACGCCTCCTCGATGATGGCCAGATCCAGGTCGAGAAGTTTATTGAGCGACGACCGAGCCACCAGAATTTCGTCGGTATTGGTAGATTCTTTTTTGAGCACGTTCAACAGCCGAATTCTTAACCGGGAAAGGGCTGCGTTCGTGTAAACCTGCTCCAGCCCGATTTCCACGTGAC
The DNA here is from genome assembly GCA_964538425.1 of uncultured Pirellulales bacterium. GTDB lineage: Bacteria > Planctomycetota > Planctomycetia > Pirellulales > JADZDJ01 > JADZDJ01. The sequence goes on from CAZIGP010000028.1 coordinate 9,577, forward strand.
GGAGGCCCACCTTCCAGCGCCGCACGACATAATCCTGGTCGTACTTGCCCGAAAAAAGCTCTTCCAGCCATTTAACCAGTGTGCGTTTCAGCCGTTCGATCTGCTGTGCGCCACCCGTAATAATCTTCGTTGTTTGTGGATTCTGCTGGATCGCCACATAAAAATCGTCGATCAGTTCGGCGAAATGCCGCTGGGCGATCGGAGCTACACTGCGTACTCGCTCGGCATCCTCTTGGGTCCAGCCGATGTAACGCTGCAGTTCGCGATAGCGTTCGTAAATCAAGTAGGATTGCATGGGAGTCTCGTCTGGCTACAAAAAAACCCCGCTGCATCGCAAAAGCGATCCAACGGGGTAAAATCAATTTGCCGATGGCCAACCCAGCACGAGTTGGTCTCACAAGTTAAGTATAGCGATTGTTGGGTCATTTGCAATAATTGGGTGAAATCGATCTCCAGGCAGTCTCGACGGTTGCTGTTGAGCCGTGATGAGGCCCGTTTCGATTGAATTTCCAAAAATCACCAAACCCTAGCCGCAATGATGCCGAACGAAATCAAACTCACCAATCCGCGGATGGTGGCCGTATGGCCCAGCATGGGACATGTCGCGATTAGTGCCGTCTACTACCTCTTGGCAAAACTCGAAATGCAACTCTTGGCTGAATTCTCCCCTCACGAGCTGTTCGAGGTGGACAATGTCGAGGTTAAAGACGGCCTGATTCGAATGGACAGCATGCCGCGCAGCAGATTCTTCGTTTGGAAGAATCCCGCCGGAACACACGACATCCTCATCTTCATCCGCGACGCGAAACCACCGATTGGCAAGAACACTTTTTGCCAAAATCTTGTGGAATTTGTTCGGCAACTGGGCATCGAACGGCTATTTACCTTCGCCGCGATGGCGACACAAATGCATCCAGAGCATCGGTCGCGTGTTTTTGCCGCAGCGACGGATCCGTCATTGTTGGGAGACCGTCGCTGCATGAGTTGGAGATTTTGAGTGATGGGCACATAGGCGGAATAAATGGCGTCGTGCTTGGTATCGCTGCCGAAAATGGGTTGCACGGGGCGTGCCTGCTGGGAGAAATGCCGCACATCTTCGCGCAGTTTCCATTTACCAAAGCGACGTTGGCTGTCTTGCAGGCGTTCGGCAAGATCGCTGGTGTCACCGTCGACTTTGCTGGACTCTCGGCGCAAGCAAAGGGTGTTGAAGAGAAACTGGGCGAGCTCTCGCCCAGGTGGAATCGCAGATTGAACAACAACGAGAGCCAGAAGAAGAATTTGCTACGGAGCCCAAGGAGGAAGAAGAGCTGAACTCAGCGGACAAACAGCACATCGACCAATTATTTGACCAGGCAAGGCAAGATCGCTCGAAGGCGTATGAATTAAAACGCGAGTTGGATCGCCTGGACGTTTTCAGGGAATACGAAGACCGATTCTTGGACCTCTTCCGGCCGCCCACGAACCTCGACTGACTTCGAACCAAAACTCCCGCTGATCTGTAGTACATATGGAGGGCTGACGCCGAGATTGGAAGCGCGAGAGTGCCGTAGTGATGGCAACCCACGAGGACGCTCTCGCCGAGCAAAGCACCGAGCGTTGGGAGTAATTTGCCTTCCTTCTGATCTCGGATGGTTGTGTCCACTCTCCAGGGGGCTCAATTCAAAGAAAGTGAGGGTAGATCCGGAATCTCAGGCTCCTTACGGAGTCGCGAAGTCCACCGCGATGGCTTTCGCAAACTTGGTTACTGGTAAAGCGGAGCATTTGCTGGATGGAGCTGGTTGCCAAACCAGGGCTCGCGACAGCTTTGGAGAGAGCGGCCGCGCTGGGCCCCGCAGGGAAAGTGCGCAGAAGTCTCGTTTTCGACAACTAGCGTGACTTGCTTTTCTTCAGCCCGGCGGGACGCCGGGCTTTTCTTTTGGAATTCAAGGGCGCGTAAGAATTTTTCCAAAAAACTTTTCCAGCCACTGTTGACATGCCTCAAATTATGTACTAGGTTGCGAGTAGGTGGATTGCTCGTGATGGGCAATTCAAGACATCAGTGACGGCCCCGCTGTTCAGGACTTTGCCTTGCAGACGGGGTTTTCTTTTTGGGTCACGCTGGCCCATTCGGCATGCAGCAGCGCCCGGTAACGGGAATGTTCGCTGGTTTCTGTGTCGCGCCGATTGCCCAATCAACTCCCACCAATCCCAGGAGTTTGTATGTCCGCTTCCATTAACAACAAACCGTCCAAACATGCCGCAGGACAGCGTTCTATTTTACCTATAGAGATCGTACGGGACGCCCTGAGCGTTTTGCAAGCATCCACGTACTCACAGCTTCGAAATATCGACTGCGACTTTCGCGAAGGCGTCTTAACGCTCCGCGGAATCGTCAGCAGTTTTTTCCTCAAGCAGCTCGCACAGGTAACTGTGGCAGATATTCGTGGAGTCGAAGTGATTTCCAATCGGTTGGAGGTGCGTTAGCGACGCCCCGCAGATCGGCTTCGTACGCTCAGCCAGATTTTTGACCCGCCCTTAACTCAAGGAGGAATTTGTCATGCTCGTACTTAGCCGAAAGATCGGAGAGAAAGTGTGTATCGGAAACGACATCACGGTAACTGTGATCGATGTTCGCGGTGACCGCGTGCGACTGGGTTTTGATTGTCCGATTCAAATTCCCGTTCATCGGGAAGAGGTTTGTCGACGAATTCGTGCAGAGCAGCCGGCTTGCGCTTTCGTGCCTCGCTTGAACGAGTCGGCTCTGTGTGTCGGTTTCGCCTGAATTCTATTGTCCAATTTTGTTTTTGTTTCACTCAAGTTGAAAGGATAACGAATATGTCAACCGCATTAGCTACCCCTGAAGAACGTGGATCGCGAGTTTGGGATCCGTTCCGTATCGCGCGGGAAGAAATGGAAACCTTGTGGTCGCAACTGATCGGCGAACCGACGGACGGACGCCGACCTGGCAGGATGTTGCCATCGCTTGACCTTACGGAAACCGCCAACACCGTGGACGTTCGAATGGATGTGCCCGGCATGAAAGCCGAGGACATCGACATTCAACTCAACAACGGCATGCTCACCATCAGCGGCGAGCGCAAGGAAGAGAAAGAAGAGAAGGGCAAAACTCTCCACCGCGTCGAGCGGCGCTATGGTAGCTTCTCGCGATCGGTGACTCTTCCGGCCACCGTCGCTGAAGATAAAGTCGATGCCCAATATCGCGACGGGGTGCTGACTGTCTCGCTGCAAAAGACTGAAGAGGCCAAAAGCCGCAAGATCAAAGTAAAAGGTTGAAAGAGCTGCCTGTCAAGGCAGTTCATTGGTTTGCCGCGGCGATTGCCAAACCTTGGCGGACAGTCGCCGTGGCTTATCCAAGCTAATTCATCAATTTGTATTTTTTAGTGGGAGAAACGACTGTGAAACTCAGTGAACAATTTCGCCGCGAAGTCGTCACCGTCAACCCTAACGACAGTATTCGATCTGCTGCGCGATTGATGAGTGACGAAAACGTCGGAGCAGTCGTCGTCGTTCGCGACCAGGACCGCAAAATCGTCGGGATCTTGACCGATCGAGACATCGCATTAAGCATCGGACTGGGGGATGCGGAACCAGATACTTTCGTCGAACGGGTGATGACAAAACACGTGGCTAAGATTCGCGATAACGATGATATTTTCAATGCGACCCGGTGCCTACGTGCACAGCAGGTGAGGCGACTGCCGATTGTCGATGCCGACGACCAACTTGTGGGAATGATCGCGCTTGACGACATTTTATCGCTGCTGGCCGATGAAATCCAGAATTTAAGCCAAGCGGGTTCGCCTGCACTGGTTGTACAACCAACGTCGCAGTGATTTCAGTTCATCCATGATATTAACGAAATGGCCTACAACTCACTCTAACCTGCGAGAATTACCGATGCACGCCCTTACTCGTGCTGATTTGCTGGAACTCACTCAATCTGTAAGCGATCGATGCGTTTCGCTCTATATGCCAACCGAGCCACCCGGCCGCGAGCAGGCGCAAAATGAGATCCGCTATCGCAAATTGGTCGATCATGCCGAAGGACGGCTGATCGAAAAAGGACTGTCGAAAAGTGATGCGGCTTCGCTTTTAGAACCAGCACGAGAGTTGCAGGAGAAGGTCATCTTCTGGAAAGCTCTCGACCGTGGATTAGTAGTCCTCCTCTCGCGAGAGAGATTTCATGTGTGGCATTTGCCATTTGCATGCGAGGAGCTATGCGTTGTCGGGAAGAGGTTTAATATTTTGCCACTTGTAACGTGGCTCAATCGAACCGTTTCCTATTGGCTGCTATTGCTGAGCCAAAACAGAGTTCGTCTGGTGCGCGTAACAGAGGATACATTCGAGGAGGTTGATGTACCAGGACTGCCATCATCCCGTGAAGAAGCGCTGAACTATGATCACCGAGAGGGTAGTTACCAAGTCCACTCAGGCAATCCGCAATTGCGGGGCAAGGAGGGTTTAGTATTTACCGGTCAAGGCGGTTCCGTTGATGCCGAACAGACCGAGATCACCGAGTTCCTTCGCACCGTTCAAGAATCCGTGAGTATCTTCCTCAAGGGACGATTGGAACCTCTGATTTTCGTGGGTGTCGACAATTTGTAT
>CAZIGP010000029.1:0-14152 GCA_964538425.1 uncultured Pirellulales bacterium
CAGCGGTCGCCCAAGAGATATCCGCCGATGGGGGACGAAAACTTGTAGTGGTGAGATCCCAGACTGTAATCGACTTCGCCGTAGGTGCCCGAGATGGCATTGTAGGCAAAACTGATCCGACCTTTCAGCGCTTCAGCGCTGATTCCCAGCAGTCGATCGTACACGTCGAACGTTTTGGGATCCCACAGCGAGAGAGCTGTCGATTCGACGTGATTATTGACGGTGCAAAAGCGGGCATGCGATTGGCGTTTGGGATCGTACCAAGTGGGTGGATATTGAAACCAGGCAAACATGCCGACTTTCAGCCCGGCGTCGAGCACTGCATCCATATCGCGGAAGACACGACTCCAATCGAAGCGACCCGATTCCGGTTCGATCTCCCACCACACGACGCGCATTTCGATCAGCTCGACTCCCAGATCGCGAAGCCGTTTGAGAACGTCGGGCTTGATCGTATCGCACAGGCCATTACGCACGACCTCTTTCCCCACGGGCGTTTGCAGGTTCAGGAGTTCGATGGGGATATGCCGCGAATGGAATTTCGGCCGACTTTCGGCTGCTGCGGTGTTGGCCTGTGCCGTGGTGGCCTGTGCTGTTTCGGCCGAATAGGCCGGAACGGCTGAAGCAACGACCAGCCCTGCGGCAGCTTCTTTCAGAAAATCGCGTCGGTTTGACGGCATTCGACGAGCTCCTTGGAGTCCAAAATTTAATACGGACTTGCGGCTTTGTCGGTTGGTGCTGGAAATTGCGAGTCGGGCGATTCGGAGCTTGAAAAAACGTGTGTCGACATATGTCGACTCAAGGTTGAGATTTGTGTATGCTAGCTCTCAACCGATGTCAATTATTCTTCGCCGTACAGGAGAACTGCAAAGTCGATTTGGTCCTGTAGGAGGCGAATCCTTTCGCCGAAGAATGCACTATCTTGCGCCGGTCGGGGAAGGGATTCCCTCGCCTACAGACAATCCTGCTCCGCCGTAAAAGTCTAAACCGTTATGGCAACGACGCTGCGAAATCGGGCCTATCATGCCATCTGTAGCAAGATCATCAGCGGTCAATTGCCGCCGGGCAGCCGTCTTTCCGATTTTTCGATCGCGAAAGAGCTAGGCATCAGCCGCAGTCCTGTTCGAGAAGCCATCAGCCAGCTTGTCTGCGAAGGGCTGGCCGTTTCGATCCCCGAGGTGGGAGCTTTCACCCGCAAATTTGCCCGCGCGGATATTGAGCATCTGTTTCAGTTTCGCTGCTGGTTGGAAGTGAAGGCGGTTGAAGAAGCGATGCAACGCATCACCGCGGATGAGCTGCAGCAATTGGGAGGTTATTGCGATCAGATTCTTATCGAGGCGCGCGAGTGTCGGGCATCGGGGGAGCAATATCTGGGCATGCCTGGGTATTGGCGATGGCTGAAGGCGGACTTCTCGTTTCACTTCACGATTGTTCGCGCGGCAGGCAACCCCCTGATGTTAAAGACAGTGGCCTCGCAATATTTTGTGAGCAATTGCTTGAACGGATATTTGTGGCAACACACCGTCGGCGACTTGGTTTACCTCTACCGTCAACATCGGGGAATTTTGCGTGCGCTACGCCATCGGAATGTGATTGCTGCCCGGCAGATGATTGAGGAACATGCCGAGCGAGGAAAGCTGCATGCCATTAAGCTACTTGAACAACAGGAAGCTCGCCCTGATTTACCCGGAAGCGAGGCAAGTTGGTTAAATTCGCTGCATGAGTTGGTGGAGGGGATTGTGGAGAATAAACCGCGAGTGTGATGCGAAGGATTTGGGCACGGCCAAAGTATCGGCCTGATGATTTGGGAGAATCAACGCGATGGGGGAGCAAGTCGGCATACGTCGCCTTCCTTATAAGTGGGAGCTGATTGCTCTGCTGTGGATGGCGTTTATCTTGAACCAGGCCGATCGTCAAATTTTCAGTGTTGTTCTGACTTCTATTAAGAGTGAGTTGGAACTGACTGACGGTCAACTGGGGTTGATTGCTTCGGTTTTGTTTTGGACCTTGGGGCTGCTTTTTCCGGTGGCGGGCTATGTGGGGGACGTCTATAGCAAGAAGTGGATCATTAGCGCGAGCCTACTCTTCTGGAGCACCGCGACGTTATGCACCGGGCTAAGTACGAGTGCATTGCAACTGGTGATGTTGCGAAGCTTGGCGACGGGAGGAGGCGAGGCGTTTTACGCACCGTCGGCATTCGCGCTGATTGCGGCTTTTCATCGCACGACCCGGGCGCTGGCGATGTCGATTCATCAAACGGCCGTCTACATTGGGTTTGTCCTTAGCGGCGCGCTGGGAGGCTGGATTAGTGAAAACTGGGGATGGCGAGCTGCTTTTTACTGTTTTGGGTCGTTTGGCATTTTACTCGCGCTGGTGTTGGCGATGCGTTTGCGTGAACCGTCGAAGGCGGGCGAGGGGGCTGACAAGACTCTTTCTAACCAGGCACCGCCCACACTTCGTGAAGCCATTTCTATTTTGCTGCGCACGCCGACGGCCATGTTGTTGACGTTGGCTTATAGCGGCATGATTTTCGTCCATCTTTCTTACTTGACTTGGAGCCCGACTTTTTTCCAAGAGAAATTTGGCTTTTCAGAGGCCCGCGCCGGTCTGCTGTCGATGGCCACGTTTCAGGCCGGGGCCTTTATTGGTGTGCTTGGCGGCGGACTGCTTTCGGACTATTGGGCACGATTTCGTCGCGCGGCGCGGATGGATATTCAGTGCTTCGGTCTGGCGGCATGCATCCCGTTCATCGTTCTGTTTGCGATGGGCAGTACTTCTACCGCGGCGTGCCTGGGGCTGGTGGGCTTTGGATTCTTCCGCGGAATTTACGACTCGAACATTTATACGACGCTTTTTGATGTGATTCCGCCACGACTGCGGGCATCGGCCAACGGTATGATGAGTACGGTGGGATTTGTGCTCGGGGCGTTCTCGCCGTACTTAACGGGGCTGGCCAAGCCAGAATTCGGGTTGTCGGCTGTGTTTGTTGTCTTGGCGAACATGCACGTTGTTGGTGTGCTGGCGATACTGTTGGCGCGGCTCAGGTTTTTTGCCCGTGATTATGTTGTCGAAGACGGCGAAGCTGCCGCTGTCGCTTGAAAGATTTTGGCTTACAACGATTAAGGAACCCTGCGATGCGAGAACTATCGGGACAAGTTGCTTTGGTTACCGGCGCTTCGCGAGGTCTGGGACGAGGCATTGCCGAGGTTCTGGCGGAAAATGGGGCTGATGTTGTCGTCAACTTTCACCATGCGCAGTTGCAGGCTGACGAACTGGTGGCGGAAATTGTGGGCCGCGGCGGACGTGCGATTGCGGTGCAGGCGGACGTTACCGTTGGCGCGGACGTGGATCGCCTTTTTCAGGTTGCTTTGGACGAGTTTGGGCGCATCGATATTTTGGTCAACAATGCAGGCACATCGCAACCGAAAGACATTTTTCAGATTAGCGCCGAGGATTGGGAAAATATTCTGCGCACGAACCTGACCAGTTGTTTTCTTTGTTCTCAAGCGGCAATGCGTCACATGGCCGAGCGACGGAGTGGACGGATTGTCAACATTAGTTCGATTGTCGGCCACCAGGGCGCCTTGTTTGGTCACGTTCATTATGCCGCGACGAAAAGCGGGATGCTGGGATTCACCAAAACGCTAGCGAGAACTGCGGCTTCGCTGGGTATTACTGTGAATGCGGTGGCCCCGGGTTGCATTGATACGGAGTTGCTGCATCAAACGCTCGGCGAAGAAAAGGTGGGCGAGATGGCGGAAAAAATTCCGCTGGGATTGGGCACGCCGCGAGACGTTGGCTTGGCGGTTGCATTTCTTTGTGGCGAAGGAGGACGTTACATCACCGGTGCCACCATCGACGTTAACGGCGGGCTTTACCTACGATAATGGTTGATGATGGCTCTGGTGTTGCTGTGCCTGGAAACGAGGTCGACATGCCTATGAAGTTAGGACTTGGATTTCACCGCGAGCGGATCACCCTTGAAAACTTTCGCTTCGCCAGGCAAGCAGGCTGCACGCATGTGATTGTGCATTTGGTGGATCGCTTCAAAGGCCAAGCATTACCCAACACGGATGAAAGCTGCTTCGGTTTGACGAGAGCGATGGGGCGTGTGTGGAGTGAAGAAGAGCTTCGTGGGGTGAGGGACCTGGCCCGACAAGAAGGACTGCAGCTTGAAGGCATCGAGAATATCGACCCATCGTTTTGGTGTGACATTCTGCTCGACGGACCGAAGAAGCAGCAACAATTCGAAGGTTTGAAGCAATTGATTCGCAGCATGGGACGCTTGGAAATTCCCGTGTTGGGCTATTACTTTAGTCTGGCTGGTGTCTGGGGCCGGATTGAGAAGCCGTTGGCGCGCGGGCAAGCGATTGCACCCGCTTTTCTTGAATCGTTACATCCCAAGGAAACATTGCTGCCTAAGGGGCAATTGGGAAATATCGTTTATGACCTGGATGCTCCTCAGGAGGTTCTTGAACCCGTGAGCAGCGAAGAACTTTGGCAACGCTTGGAAGATTTTCTTCGCGAATTGATTCCCGTTGCAGAGGAATGCGGCGTGCGGCTGGCAGCTCATCCTGACGACCCGCCTGTGCCCGTTTTGCGAGGCACACCTCGTTTGATTTATCAGCCGCAGTTCTTTCAAAGACTTTTAAACGTGATGCCCGGCCGGGCTAACGCTTTGCAGTTGTGTGCGGGCACGATCCAAGAAATGACTGAGGGAAGCGTTTATGATGCGGCTGAAACATTTAGCCGTCAAAATGCTATCGCGTATGTCCATCTCCGCAATATCCAGGGAAAAGTTCCCAACTACCGCGAGGTGTTTATTGATGAAGGAGAAATCGATATGCTGAGGCTACTGCGCATCTTACGCGAAAATAATTTCACCGGCGTGCTCATTCCCGATCACACTCCGCAAATGGCTTGCCCGGCGCCTTGGCATGCGGGCATGGCGCACGCACTTGGTTATATGCGGGCGGCGCTGAACTTCTTGGAGTCGGCCTAATATGGACTTCTTGGAAACTAATAAAAATTAACCGACACAAAACACGGTGAGTGACCGCGGCCCGTGCGCGCCAATGACGAGAGACTGCTCGATATCTGCCGTTTTTGACGGCCCTGAAATAAAGACGCCTAAGCTTGACGTTTCTACAGAGATTTTTTCGTAGGCTTCGTGCAAATTGTGAACCAGTTGGTCGACAGGCAACACGAGAGCTAGATGCTGGACAATAAAATAAATTGCGCGGTGTAGAAGATTTTCATCCGTGACCCACAGGGCCCCGTTTTCAGCCACTCCTAATTGAGCAGAGAGGATCGCCCAATCTACCGTTTCTAATTGGTGCGGATCTTCGATGGACTCGAAGCTGATCGTCGATGATATACCAGAGACATTTGAATAAACTTGGCTGGCGGTGGCGAACTCTGGAATATTCTGCAAGTGGGCAGCAATCTCTTCCATTCGTTGGACCCGAACACATCGACCACCAACCGCTGCCACCATGTTTGTAAACTGATCTAGTGGATCTGCGTAGCGGATCCATTTCTGATCTAGATTCGGCAATTCCACCTGGGGGACAGTCTGCGCTCGAATGAATTTAAGTATTTCGCTTTTACTGGTCATTTTTTCGGCGCTGGTATTGCTCGCGAAAACTTGTTGTGGGAAATTTCGGTAACTCACGCTGACGTCCCCAGGCATTGAATCGATGGTAAATCATCCACCTGGGTAATCGTGGGACAATGCAACGAGCAAAATAGCCAGCCCAACGGTACAATCGCGGATGCCGAAATACAAAGCTCGTAAGCTTCATCGCCATGCGTTTCGACCACGGCAATAATCCGCGATGTGTGAGTTCTCGCCGCCAAGTGAGCAACTGATGGTGCAAATCGATTTTGACCGGACAGACGTCGGTGCACGACCCACATAAGCTGCAAGCGGAGGGAAGGCTGGAATAAGTTTTGGCATCGCGCATGGGCGCTAGGATGGAGCCAATCGGACCAGGAACTGTCGATTGATAACTGTGCCCTCCACTGCGCCGATAGACTGGGCAAGTATTCATGCAGGCGCCACATCGAATGCAATGCAGTGAACGGCGGAAATCGCTACTGCCAAGTAATGCACTGCGGCCGTTGTCGACGATTACAATATGCAATTCGCCACCAGGACGTGGGCCATGAAAGTGTGAAGAGTACGTGGTAATTGGCTGGCCAGTCGCTGAGCGCGCCAGGAGTCGGAGAAATACGCCCAGATTTTTGGCGCGAGGAATTAATTTTTCGAGCCCCATCGAAGCAATGTGTAATTTTGGCAAGGAAACACCCAAATCGGCATTTCCTTCATTAGTACAAACGACAAACCCGCCGGTTTCGGCGATTGCAAAGTTGACCCCCGTTAGGCCGGCATCGGCGGACATGAATTTTTCGCGCAGGTGCTGCCTGGCGGCTTCGGCCAAATACTGAGGATCAGTGGCGCCTGCTTCAGTATGCAGGTGCTTGTGGAATAAATCGCCGACATCGGCTTTCGTCTTGTGAATTGCCGGTAAGACAATATGGCTTGGGGGCTCACCGGCCAATTGCACGATGCGTTCGCCTAGGTCGGTATCCGTAACTTCGATGCCGTGGCGTTCGAGGAAAGGGTTCAGATGGCATTCTTCGGTCAGCATCGACTTGCTTTTGACGAGCCGCTGCACGCCATGTTTTTGCAAGATTTGCAAAACGATTTCGTTATGCTCCTTAGCATTACGAGCCCAGTGAATGATAGCGCCACGCTGCGTGGCTTCGCGCTCAAATTGCTCGAGGTAATCAGCCAGCCGCGACATGGTGTGGGCTTTGATTTGGCCTGCTGTTTCGCGAAGCAATTCCCATTCTGGCAAGGATTGAGCTGCCCTGTCGCGTTTAACTCGAACAAACCATAGCGCTTGATCGTGCCAAGCCGCACGCGGGCGATCCTGAATATATTCCGCAGCTAAGACGGCGTGTTTCATACGGGGTGCCCCGCCAAAATTTCTGCAATGTGCATGACCCGTAGTGGCTTTTTTTGGCGTCGAATCAAGCCCTCAAGGTGCATTAAACATGACATGTCGTTTGCCGTTAGCACTTCTGTCCCGGCTGTTTCATGATCGTGAATGCGATCAAGGCCCATCATGCAAGATACTGCTTCCTCGGCTACGGCAAAGGTGCCACCAAAACCACAACATTCATCGGGACGTGCCAGAGTAACTAATTCGACGCCTTTCAATAATCTAAGTAGCTGCTCAGCTTTCCCGTAAGAGGAAACAACCAACTCACTTGATTTTGCCAGCCGTAATTCTCGTAGGCCATGGCAGCTTTGGTGCAGCCCCACGCGATAGGCAAACTGGTGATCGAGGTGATCCAGCTTGGCGACGTCGACAAGAAATTCGCACAATTCAAATGTTTTTTGCTTCAATTCGAGGAAGCCTGGATGGTCGTGCAAATATTCTTCGTAATGGTGCCGAACCATGGCTACGCAACTGCCCGAGGGCGCTACGACGTACTCATATTTGCCGAAGATTCGGAGAAATTGCTCAGCCAATGGCCGGGCTTGTTCAGAGCAACCGGTATTGGCCATCGGCTGGCCACAACAGGTTTGTTCATCAGGAAACTCAACTTGAAAGCCACATTGCTCCAGCAGCTTCACCGTTGCCATACCGACATTCGGAAAGAGTTGATCGATATAGCAAGGAATAAAAAGTCCGACGGTGGGCATATTCACTTCATTTCGACAACGACTCTTTGGAAGTGCAATGAACTTGGTGGGCCTAGTTATTGCGACTTTGCCGTTCAACTAGTGTCAGCACTCGGCTATTAACCCATCGCAATCTTCCCGGTGAAGCACATTTGCCAACTGTTTATTGCGATTGGTGATCTGCTGGCTTCACTCCGGGCTTAAAGCCGTTAGGCCGGAATGGGCGTGCTTCAAAGTTACCGACAATATCGACGTTAGATTTCTGCGAAATTTCATCTTCTTTGTCAAGACACCAGTAGCAAGCGTTGACGATCAAGCGGCGGAAGCCTTCATTTTCGACGTCTTGAGCGGAACCCATTGTGCTGGCGAAGATACGGGCGTGTTTGCCATTAACGCCGGTATAGGTTTTTGTCCAAGCAATGGGTCTCATTGGATCATTTTTTTTGTCTTCAACAGGATTATCACTTGGTTTCATGCCTTCCAATACAGCGCCCAGCAGTAACGGTTCGCTGTCGTTTGGAAGGGGTAGCCGAACGTCATAGACATCCGTTGGCACCCAGACCTCGCCGTCGGCAATTCCGCGTAAAATCGAATGGCTTTGCTTTCCTGGCGCGATCATGCCGCGCGTGCTTTGCTTGCCGTGATCGCCGTGATGACGGACCCATGTTTCACCCAGCACTTGTCGGCCGAAGCCTTGCTCATAGCCATTGATCGAGCTTGTCCAAGCATACTTGGCAAACTTACGGTCCGATGGAATATCAAATGCATGGGTTGAAGTGCGAAGTCCAATCATCGGCTTACCTGACTCGATGTAATCTGCCAAATACTGCATTTGCTCATCAGGTAAATTGCGGAACCGCATAAAGGCTAACATTAAGTCGGCATCTTTCAGTGCCTCTAAGCCAGGAATGTTATCGCGAACATTGGGATTAATTTCACCTGTTTTAGGATCTACCGCAAACAACACGGTGCATTCAAAACCGTGGTGTTTCGAAAGGATTTTTGCAAGCTGCGGCAATGCGTCTTCCGAACGATATTCTTCGTCACCACTGACTAGCACAATGTGTTTGCCGGAACCTGGGCCTTCGCCGCCGGAAAATTTTGCCCACGGCTGTTCTGCCTGGGCTGGTGAAATAATAAAAATTACGAGTAGCACGGTCCAAGACAATCGTGTTTTGAATAAATAAGGCATGAGATATATCCGAAGTTGGAAGTGGCAAAAAAATGTGGTCGAGTGGATGCTTTTTGTATTCCAATTTTAAACAATTTCCACAAGCTATCTTGCGAGATTGAAAGCTTTAGAGTGGCAGGCATCTGAACGCGAATCGATATCGATAGCACTAGCAATTCTACGGGTATTCCGATTCGGCGTCATTCAACCCAGAACGCAATGATTGACGGAATGTCGATCAGTTTCCGCCCACCACTTCAAACTGAGCCGTTGATCCTTGAGGTTTGTGAAGTGTAACACGGACGCTTGCGTCGGTCGCGGTAGCAGAGATGAATTGGTCGGCAGGAATACGAAGTAGCAGTTTATGGCGTCCCAAGGGAAGCGCACTTTCGATTTTATGGGCGGCATCGCCAACAAACGGCGTTGAGTCCAACCAAGCCACGGTGCCCGGAGGAGCATCGATGATTAATTCGACAGAACCAGCTTTGCTTACATTGACTTCACCGTACAGATACATCGGCTGAGGATCGAGCGTTTTCCCTGGCTGGGCTTCTGTTTTTTTGGTCGTTTCACTGGCAGTCGGAAATGCTACTTCCATCGCGTCAGCAAGCGGTAAGGCACCCGAGACTTTGGCGTAGATTGGCGACCAAGCTTCCGGTTTAATTTCTAATAATTGTTTACCGACAACGTTAACGTTGGGCGGGTTACTTGCCAAAGCTTCGGGCACATCTTTCAGGACGCGCCAGCGGTGGATCATTGGTTCTGTTGGGATGGCAAACGGTCCCGGCCGACCCAGCTCACTAATAAACCGAACCAAGTCAAGAAATTCGCCATGCTTTAGATTCTTTGTCAGCCCAACAGGCATCAACGATTTGCCATCTCGCTCTCGCTCAATGCTGTCGTTGCGAAGAGTAACAATTTTTCCATCCTGATCTTTGAGCTTGACCTGCTGATGATTGCGATCAACAACAATACCCTGATAACTTAGACCATCGTCGGTAATAAATTGCTTGGTTTCGTACTGCTCCTTAATGGCCAGGCTAGGATTCAACAACGAATTAATTACAAACTCGACAGGAGAAGTAAGACCAACCGCACTAAGATCTGGGCCAACGTTGCCGCCGGCTTTTTCCATCGCGTGACATTTGAAGCAAGTCAACTGGGCGCGGCGGAAAACAACCTCGCCCCTGGCAGCATCGCCATGCTCCAGCACGTCGGCAATCATGCGTTTCATTTCTTCCGGGGTAATCGGCGTATCAATTAAATTGACGGCTGTTTTTGGTGCGCCGGGGGATTTTTGGGGATCGGCGGTAACAATTTCGGTTGCAGGGGCGTCGGATCGCAATCTGCGCTCAAGAGTCCGTTTGGTTTCTTCAAAAGCATATTCCAAATAATAGTCTTGCGAATGCTGCTTCGACTCCGTGGCGATTTCTAGGGCCTGGGCTGCTTGATCTCCATCGAAGAAACTCAGAGCTCGCACGGCTTCCAATCGCACACGAGGATTGGCGTCATTAACTTGTTGGCGAAGTAGTTTCAATGGATCTGGGAGCGATTCTCGCCAATAACACAGCACTCGCGTGGCTGCAGCTCGGGCTTTGGGTTCGGGAGATTGGAGCAGGCGTTTGAGTAGCGCTTCATCGATTACATGGTGCTGCTGCTTAACCCACAGTGCTTCTAGTAGGTGATGCTGGTATTCCGGATCTTGTTCATTGAGTCCGGCGATCCATTTTTCGAGGGCGGCCATTACTTCGTCGGTCTTGCGAGCACTAAGCTCAATGCGCACTCGGTAACGGGTGCGATCTTCGTAAGTTTTCAATAGATCAAGCAGTTGCGGAATCGGTTCGCCAGCAATTTTTGCAGGTGGGATCAAGGGCCGATCTTTGTGGGTGATGCGCCAGATGCGGCCATGGCTTGTATCGCGGTTGGGGTCGCGCAATGAATGCTGCATGTGGCCAATCAGCGGGTTGTACCAATCGACAATATAAAGCGAGCCATCGGGGCCAAATTCGATATCCACCGGGCGGAAGTTCGGGTCGGACGATTTCAGCAGCGGTTCCACAGGGTCTGCTGCAAAGCCAGAACCTTCTTCACGCATGTGATATTGCAACGTGCCTTGGAATCCGATGTTGTTGTTGACGAGAAAATCGCCTTGTACCTCCTCGGGAAAATGGCGGCTGGAAATCAGTTCGCAACCTGACGTAGGACGCCATTGCTTTTCGTGGAAAGTTTTCATCGGGGGGTGCTTTTCTGGATAATCCGTATCGCCAGAAAATGGGGCGGCAAAGTAATTTAAGCCGGTCGAAGCATCGGCCACAAAATCTTGCCCCCAACGATCGAAATAGTGTCCCCATGGATTAGCAAAGCGGTAGCTGACAAACACCTCGAATTGCCAAGTTTTTGGATCGAAACGGAACACTCCCGCATCGCTGCAACGCTCGGGGCCGAAGGGCGTTTCGATTTGTGATTGATGGAACGTACCTTCTTGGAAATAGAGCGCCATACCGGGATCCCACACAAAAGTGTGTTCGGCATGATGTGAATCGCCGGAATCAAAACCGTGCAGGATCAGGTCGCGGGTATCGGCGCAGTCGTCTCCATCGGTGTCTTTGAGAAACAGCAAGTTGGGTTCTTGAGCCAGGTACAATCCGCCGTGGCCGAGTTCCAAGCCGGTGGGTAGATACAGTTTATCGGCGAAGGTTTTGCAGGTGTCGGCTTGACCATCGGCGTTTTTATCTTCGAAGATCAGTACTTTATCGTTCGGCGCAATGCCTGGTGAATAATGCGGGTAAGAAGGCATGGTGGCCACCCAAAGTCGGCCTTGAGGATCGAAGGTCATCTGGACCGGCTTTTTCAAGTCAGGAAACTGTTCTTCAGAGGCAAACAGTTCAATTTGGTAACCTTCCGGCAGTTTGAAGTGTTTGGCCGATTCTTCCGGAGAGGTAAGTTCGATCGGTTGATTCACATTCGTTTCAATCTTTGGTAGTTCTCCGGTATCGCTGTCGTCAATAGTTTCCGAGACCGGTTTACCTTGAGCGATGCTCCAAACACGCTGATCGCGCTTAGCGACCATTTGGCGCAACTTCTTGAATTCCACGGGGAAGTTGATGATGCCGTAGGGAGACTTGCGGCCACCGTAGATGTAGCAGCCGTTGACCGCGCGGTAGTCGTAGAAAAATTGCTGATTTTTTTCGTTGACCTCGGCGCGAAGCTTGTCGAGATCGACTTTCTCAGCCGACTGCGGACGAGGACCGAAAAGGGCTTGATCGAGGATGCCAGCAACAAATTGGTCGCCCGATTCGGTTAGGTGAATGCCGTTAAAAGTCAGCGGTGACTTCGAGCTTTTCATGGCCGCTTGCGTCGGAGTGAATAAATCGACAAATGGAACATGATGTTGCTTGGCGATTCGGGCCATAGCAGCTACGTATAGCTGCAAGTTGTCGTTGTTGGCAGTTACGTTGGGGCCAAGACGGTCAGGAAGTTGCTCATTGGCAATGGGTGAGACGAGCACCAAGTGAGGCGGCGATTTGCCGTTATAGGACTTGGAGGTCGTCTCTTGAATGAATGTTTCTAAGTTTTTTTCAAATTGTGGCAATCCTTGTTTGCCTTTGAACGATTCATTGAAACCGAAGCAAGCCAGAATGACATCGGGCTTGTGATCGGTGAGCAAATGCCCATGATCTTCGAAGCCTTTGGACCGCAGTTGAATCTTGAGTTCATCGGCCGACCAACCGAGGTTGCGAACTACCAACTCGAGATCAGGAAACCGGCTGTGCAATAACGTTTCCCAATTGCCGAAATATTGCATCCGTTCGGCCAGCGTATTGCCGACGATCACGAGCCGGTCGCCATGCTTGAGTTTGAGTGGCGATGTTGCTTGTACGTCGATGAGATTTGCGGCCGGCAACACTTTGATGCAAATCAGAAAGCACATCAACATCTGCAACAAGCAACAAACCGACTTCCAAGCATCTCCTCGCATGTATTATCTCCCAACACAATCACTGGTTAGAAACGAAACGCAACCCAGATTCACATTATAGTTCCAAATACCCATGTTGTGCGAGGTTCAAATTCCAGTCCAATTTACGGCTGTCAGCGATCGTAAAATTGCCAGATTTACTCGCAATGTTTGGGTACCGTCTGCCAATGAACATAAGGGTGGTTGACTGCCATCAACCGCGTCTAAAAAACTTTTCAATTGATTTACGAAGAGGTCGTCGCGCTCGTGGGGCGGCCCCTGCTCCACATGCCAGTCATTGCCAGGTTCAATAATCCAGCGCCAGCGGTTTTCGTGCAAATCACAACGAAGGGTACCTTGCTCACAATTTACACTGATTGTGATTTCGTTAGGAGCTTGATGTTGACTCAAGGAGTAGGAAGCTAATACATCACCATGACGTGCCATGACGTGAACCGTATCTTCTACGTCGACTCCAGGAATAAGGCAGTGAGCAGCATCGGCTACAACCTGGTTTATTGGTCCAACTAACCATTCGGCGCTGTTGATAATGTGTGTTAGAGCATCTTGAATAGCTCCGCCCCCAGTTGCACGATTTTGGTAGTAAGTTTGGCGATACGCTGGCCGATAAAAAGGAAAGTTCTGTCCTGCACAAGCGACTAGTTGCACCGGTTTACCGAACCGACCCGACTTCAGAACCTGTCGCATCGCAGTCAGATTCGGATTCGCGCGTAAAATATAGGCCACGGCGGCCATAACGTTATGTTGCTGGACAATCTGCTGAAGAGTGGTAACACCCTCTAATGAAGTGCTGAGCGGTTTCTCGATCAGTACGTGCACACCAGCTTCTGCGAGTTGAATTGCCATCGGCTCGAGAAGCTGAGCTGGTACACAAATGACGGCGGCCGTGTGCCGAAATGTAAGCGTCGAATCTAAATCAGCATAGACATGACGAATGCCGTAGCGCTCCGCGACGGTGTTACGTAAGATTGTGTTAACTTCACAAATTGCGAGTTCTGCTCGTTCGGTGCGTTGGGCACAGCGCAAGTGTCGCTCACCAATCGAGCCAACTCCAATAATGACCAGCCGATGTGTTGTCATGCCTGTTCACCAAAAGATCAAATCACCCAATTGTTTGTTACTCTCGCTCCAGGACGGTCGATGCATTCCAGCGTTGAATGTGGCGCCATCTCTGGCAAATGAATTAAACACGGAGCTCCACCACCGATTTGCTGGAGCTACGCGATCACCGATTTGACGACCTTTCCATGGACATCGGTGAGTCGAAAATCCCGTCCTTGGAATTTGTAAACGAGCCGTTCGTGAT
>CAZIGP010000030.1:0-1793 GCA_964538425.1 uncultured Pirellulales bacterium
GGTGTCTGCGATGAGTGGAATTTCGCGATTTGCCAGTGGCAGCATCAGCTTGCGGCCGGCTTTGGCCATGTCGCGAAACTTCAATAGCTCTGGTAGTTTTGTTTGGCGGCGATGGGCAAGATCGTCGAGTTGTTTTTGAATTTCGGCTTTTTCTTTTGTCGGTGCTTCCGTGAGTTTTTCCTTTAGCTCGCGTTCCACTTTGTCGAGCGCTGCCGCAGGATCGGGATGCACGGCCACGGCGGTATCGCCGAGCATCGTTTCCGGACGCGTTGTGGCAATGGTCACGTGCGTTGGCTCGCCTGGCTGTGGGTTGATCACCGGGTAGCGAAAGTGCCAGAAGTGACCTTTCACGGCATCGTGATATACTTCGTCGTCGGCCACGGCAGTTTGCAAGTAGGTATCCCAATTCACCAGCCGCTTGCCACGGAAGATCAATCCGTCTTTGAACATGTGAAAAAAGGTTTGCCGCACGGCGCGAGCGCAGATTTCGTCGAGCGTGAACCGCGTGCGCCGCCAATCGCAACTACAGCCCATCTGTTTGAGCTGGCCGATAATGCGGGCTTCGTAGGTTTGCTTCCACTGCCAGATGCGTTCGACCAATTTTTCACGGCCGAGCGCGTGCCGATCGAGCCCTTCTTCTTCGCGCAGCCGCCGTTCTACGACAGCTTGTGTGGCAATGCCCGCGTGATCGGTTCCCGGCATCCAGAGCGCATTGAAACCTTGCATCCGCTTGAAGCGGATCATGATGTCTTGCAAGGTATTGTTGAGCGCGTGCCCCAGGTGCAACGCACCGGTCACATTCGGCGGCGGGATGACAATGGTAAACGGACCTTTGGGATATTTTTTGCGTTCGGGGTCGGGATCGCTATTGAAATAGCCTTTATTTTCCCAATGCTTGTACCAACGCTCTTGAGCGGTGGCGTGGTCGTATTGCTTGGGAAGTTCGTCGGCAGTTGTGGGCGGATTGTTGGTGGACATATAGCTTGGAAAATCGGTCGGGAATGAAAGCGAACCATTATGGCCGCTAGCGGAGAAATCGACCAGCGGAGCTTACGCGTGAGATATGCCGGGTGGCATGGACTGTAAGAGCCCACGCCCCGGCGATTAAACAGCAACGACTAAGTGGTTTCGTCTTTGCATAATTTGTATTCAACAGCGTCTACCAGCGCAATCCAACTGGCTTCAATCACGTTTTCACTGACACCGACAGTGCCCCAAACGTCGTGCTGGTCACGGCTTTCGATGGTGACACGCACGCCGGCGGCGGTGCCAGCTTCGCTGTTGATGACCCGCACTTTGTAATCGACAAGATGCATGTCAGAAAGGTTCGGGAAGGAACTGTTAAGAGCTTTTCGCAAGGCGGCATCCAAGGCATTCACAGGACCGTCCCCTTCGGCAACTTCGTGACGCACTTGGTCACCAACGTGGAGTTTTACCGTTGCCTCGGTATTCGATTGGCCTGGAGTGTCGCTTTCAACGACGACGTGATATTTCAATAATTCGAAGTGCGGTTGGAACAAACTAGCTTCGCGTCGCACTAGCAAATCGAATGAAGCGTCTGCCGCTTCAAACTGATAGCCACGATTTTCCATCGCCACCACTTGAGCCAAGATGCGATCCATCAATTCGCGGTTATCTTGCAAGTTGTGTTTGGCGGTGAGTGCAACAATGTTCGAGCGGCCGGAGAGTTCGCTGACGAGAATTCGTCTTTCGTTGCCAACGACTTCGGGATTAATGTGCTCGTAACTATGGGTAACGCGGGCGACCGCATGAACATGCATGCCACCTTTGTG
>CAZIGP010000030.1:1803-14105 GCA_964538425.1 uncultured Pirellulales bacterium
TAGCCTTTTGCGTCCAGCACCTCAACGCGCACCGTGGCCCGATTGACGGCATGCACGTGCATGCCACCTTTGTGGGCAAATGCACTTTGGCCAACGAAGGGTTGGCCGGCACGATAGTTCATATTCGCCAAGTCATAGACATAGCGGGACAATTCGGTGAGCCGCTTTTCGCCACCGGGCTTGAGCACTTCGTAGGCCTGTTTTTTGACAGCAAGATTGGCACATACTGAGATTAAATCGGCATTGCCACAACGTTCGCCGACGCCATTGATTGTGCCTTGGACCTGTATGGCACCTGCATCAACCGCCGCCAAGGAATTGGCCACGGCCAAGTCGCAATCGTTGTGGGTATGAATACCTACGGGCACTGGTAAAACTGCTTGAGCCGCTTTTGCCATGGCAGCAACTTCTTCAGGCATTGAACCGCCATTGGTGTCGCACATCACCACGAGTGATGCCCCTGCTTCGGCGGCAGCCCGAATGGTTTTAGCGGCATATTCCGGATCGAGTTTCCAGCCGTCGAAGAAATGTTCGGCATCGTAAATTACTTCCCGACCACATTCGCGCAAATATTTTATCGTCTCCGAAATCATCGCCAAATTTTCTTCGAGCGATACACGCAGCACTTCGGTAGCATGAAATGAGGACGTTTTGCCGACGATCGTCAGTGTTTTTGCCTCTGAATCGAGCAGGGCCTTCATACCCGGGTCTTGTGATGGCTGCACTCCTTTGCGACGAGTCATGCCGAAAGCACAAACACGAGCGTGCTTTAGATTCAATTCACGTACGCGGGCAAAAAACTGAGCATCTTTTTCGTTGGAAAGCGGATAGCCACCTTCGACGAAATCGAAGCCCAATTCGTCTAAGCGCTGCGTAATCAGCAGCTTCTCTTGCAGCGAAAAATTTACGCCTTCACCTTGACTGCCATCGCGGAGAGTCGTGTCGTAGATTTGGATGCGGGACATAGATTCTGGAGTGACTGGTGTTTTGTGTTCGGTAATTAGTGGTTGAATCAGGCAACTAGCGATTGGATAACTAGCCACCTTAACAAACCAACAAAAAACCCTGCGGCCGGGGTTCCGACCGCAGGGCTAAAATGTAGTTCGCTTAACGCGACGCCCTTACGGCCGCACCTCCAAAATAATAATGCCAATAATCGCTCGGCCAGCGATTATGCTGCCGGTAGGATTTACGGCTATTTTGGTTAAGTGCGACATAAGTTCGGCTCGTCTTGTATCAACCATAGCTCTTGCCATCCCATGTGTCAACGGATGGACGGACGCCACTGGTCAGCGAAAATCGGCCTAATTTATGTAGTAGCGTTATCGGATTAGGGTGAATAAACGACCATTTCACCGGTCAACCCCTTTGATAAATAGGGTCGCTGGACACACATCCGAAGAAAGCAATTTATGCCTTCGCTTTACGATGAACCTGAATAAATCGCAAAACAGTCGCGCAAATGGCAGCTATGCTACCGAGCAAAATCATCGAAGGTTCTGGTACGGAAGCCACTACTGAGACATCGTCGATTGCGATACCTTGCGACGAACCACTTGGTACACCGCGGTCTGCTGACCAACGAAGGAAAAATGTTTCGCCGTTCGGAATTGAAAGTCCTGTAATACTGCCCGAGCGCAGTGAACTATGCACATTGCCGTCAATCGGGCCGGCTTCTTCTTCCACACTTGATTTCCATGTGCTTAAGTTGCCCGCATTAATGGGATCATAGTTCAAACCACCGTCTGTTGAGAGGCTGACAACCCAGCCATTGATTCGACTGAAATCGCTACGCCATTGCTCAGCACGAAATTCCACATCAAGCTGATGAATAGTCGTACCGGTGCTATTGGTAAATGCTGCCGTAAATGCAATCGAAGGAACACTTGCACTGCCGATATATCCTAGCGCTCGTTCGCTGCTACCTGTCTCTCCATAAGAGTGAATGCCTGCTGTTTGGATAGAGCCGCTGTCCGGTGGGATGAAAATGGCCGTTCCAGCGATGGTCCAGTTCGTCGGCTCAGTTATGCCAAAATTCGTAAAACTCTCGATAATGGGGGTGTTCGGCGTTGTGATGATGTAAGCGGCAACGGCCTGTTTGAGAGAGATCACAACCATCCCTAAAACGAGCTGGCAGAATTTCTTCATGTGCAATTCCTTTGGCGATATTTCTAAATATTGACAACCACTTAAAACAGCACTACCTTCTACCGAAACCAACCTTGATTGGTAATAATAATACAACCAAAGGTGGTACGCAATATAGGCTGTAATAATATTTAACTGGAGGTCTGGGCAGCCCCAAAAAGGCTGTATATCTGCAATTCGAGAGTAAACTTCAGAAAGCTTTCGGGATCGCGACGAAAGCTCGTGACTCGAACATTTGAGAAAAATGCCGCTGGCAGCAGGGCTGCTTCAAAAATGGCTGAAAGCCATTTTGTTAATAGAAAATCAAAATGCCCCAGAGCCCGAACTAAGCAGAAAAGCGAGTAGAACGAGAAGGTAACGGGTCAGAGGCGGAGTCTTCGTCATCAACATCGGACTCCTCGTCATCCCAAGGCGCATCGTCATCCCAAGGCGCATCGTCATCTATGTCATTTTCATCTTCGCCTTCATCTGCATCATTGTCGTCGGCATCATCCTCGTAAACATCGTCTGCTTCATCGAACTCGTCTTCTTCGGGCGCTGGCAAGATGCGATTGCGCTTAAGTTGAGTGGTTGCGCCGGCCGCGGCAAATGACGGCGATTTTGCGGCGCCATTAAAAGGGGCGCTTCCTGAAGAGGCTGCGTCACCTTGACCACTCATTTGTGCCCACTGCTCTAACGTTACCAACACTTCACGTGCTTGAGAGCCATTGTACTGCCCAACGATGCCATCTTCCGCCATAAAATCGATCAGCCGTGCGGCTCGCCCGTAACCAATACCTAATGAACGCTGTAAAAGCGATACGCTACCACGGCCTTCACGAATGACGATATCGATGGCTTGCTCGTACAACTCGTCTCTGTTTTTGAAGTGATTGGCATCGCCTTGAGTCGCTTCACCGGCAGGCTTGAGTTGGACCAATTCGCTAACAAACTGCTGCTCATTCGTACCAACGTGTTCCAACACGCGGTTGATTTCATCGTCACTTAAATATGTGCCTTGGCCACGAAGCAATGTGCTCGTACCTGGCAATAGAAATAGCATATCGCAATTGCCCAGCAATTTATCAGCACCCATTTCATCCAACACAACGCGGCTGTCGGTACGGCTGGAAACTTGGAATGCGATGCGCGCTGGTAAGTTCGATTTGATAAGCCCCGTAATGACGTCAACCGTTGGCTTTTGGGTGGCAAGCACCAAGTGAATGCCGACGGCCCGGCTTTTTTGGGCAAGGCGAATGATATGCTGTTCAACCTCTTTGCCCGATGTCATCATCATGTCGGCAATCTCATCCGCCACGATTACAATATAAGGTAAGTGGCGAGGAATGGCCGCACGTTCTTCGTCACTCTCTGGCTGCAAGCGATCCATTAACTCTTCTTCGCCAAGTTGATTGTAGACGCTGACATGGCGCACACCGGCCCGCGCTAGCAAAGCATAGCGTTCTTCCATCTTCTCAACAGCCCAGGCCAAAATTGCTTCGGCTTTGCGCATGTCGGTGACTACCGGATGCATAAGATGCGGCAGCTTTTTGTACGGACTGAGTTCGACCATCTTAGGATCGATCATCAACATCCGCACATCATTTGGACTGCGCGTCATCAACATGGAAACAATGATCGTGTTCAAGCACACGCTCTTGCCCGTACCTGTTCGGCCAGCAATGAGCAGGTGTGGCAGCGCTGTTAGATCGACGACCATTGGGTTTCCGGCCACGTCTTTTCCGAGAAAGATCGGAATACGCATTTTCTTGTTACGACTGCCGGTTTCCTCAATAACTTCGCGAAGCCGCACAAGTTGCCGGTCGTTATTAGGCACTTCGATACCAACGGTATTTTTCCCGGGGATGGGCGCAACGATGCGCACACTAGGTACGCGTAGCGCAATTGCCAGATCGTCGGCCAAACCTGTGATCTTCGAAAGCCGCAAACCGGCTTCCAGCTCAACCTCATACTGCGCAATCACCGGGCCAGTTTCGATTTCGACAACTTTGACTTTAAAACCAAAGCTCTCGAAAGTCTTTTC
The DNA here is from genome assembly GCA_964538425.1 of uncultured Pirellulales bacterium. Lineage (GTDB taxonomy): Bacteria > Planctomycetota > Planctomycetia > Pirellulales > JADZDJ01 > JADZDJ01. Next base: position 5,975 of record CAZIGP010000030.1, read on the forward strand.
GAGCATCTTGGCTTTTTGACGAACTTCTTTTTCGTGTTCTTCGAGGTGAACACTTTCACTCGGCAATAGCAAATCCAATGGTGGAAGTTCGTAGTCGACAACCTCCTCAACACTATTTGCCGCTGCTTCAAGTTCTTGCATTACCACTTGGCGATCGGCATCTTTAAGGTTACGAATTCGTAGCGCCGAAGCTAAGCGTGCACCAATCCCTGGTTTACCAGCCGCGGCTGTCGCGACAGCTTCAGCTTCTTCTTCACCCGCTTCTTCCTCGTCGTCCTCACTATTTTTTGCGCCGGCTTTTACAACCGGTGCCGTTGCTTCCGGCTCATCGTCTTCGCTTTCATCTTCAGCCGATGAATCTTCTTCAACTCGTTTGCCACGAATGCGAACGGAAGGTTCAACACCGTCAACCTCGAACTTGTCTTTGCGATTGGGTTTTTGCTCTGCAGAATTCGCATTCAACATGCGTGCGGCAGTCATTCGCAAGAGTAATACAGGAAGCACAGCGGTAAAAACAGCAGCACGAATCACCAAATAGTCGGTACAGAGTAATAGACCTCCAAGTATAAAGCTGACGGTTAAAATGAACGCACCGGTAGCAGCAAAGTTGATTTCTAAGAGCGCTCGACCAGATGCACCAAGATAACCGCCTGGCCCGATGATCGGTCCTGGAGTCGAAGCCGGTCCGACAAGCGACAAGAACGTCGCGACACCCATGGTTGCCATGAGCCAACCGACAAATCGCAAAATCGGATCGTTGATTGGCCGGCGTGCTAACAGCCATCCATCAAAGGCTACAAGAGAGCCAACGAAGAAATACGCTCCCCAACCAAAGAAGCGGAACAGGCCTTCAGCGACATAGGCGCCTGAGCGCCCACAAGCATTCGCAACTTTTGTATGTGCAACCGAATGTAGTGCTCCTGGTGGATCCGCTGGATGATAAGTCACCAACGACACCATCAGAAACAAACAAACAGCCAATAACACTAGCGCGAATAAATCGCGTTTTCGACTGCGTGATTCAGGCATGAACGCATTCCAAGGCGACATCGATTATCGCCGGTAGCTCGATTAGTCACTCGCAAATTGCGAGCAGCATTGGCGAACTAGCCGACCAAGGGCGCGTCCTTGCCCGATCATTTGATCCTCGGTGAAAAACTCTATCCAATCGTCACAAAGATTCGATTACACCCAAAAATCTTTATAGACTTCGTGGATAAATTTCACTTTGGCAAAAGATTCTGCTCCGGAGGCGATGTCTAGCTGGATCAGCAGATGGAACGTGAGCAGTCTCTCGCCGTATGGAAGTGTAGCACCCGACAATTGCTGGAAGGGGCCTAGCCCAGAAGATTATCACCAAATCCAGCAATAAACCCCAACGTTTGTAGCTATTAGGTAAAGCCTACGGGCGGATAAAAGCACTGTCGGCAAAACATGCCTGAGAAAGAAGGAGGAGAAGGCTTGGCTTTTGGCTTTCTCCCTGAACCCTAAACCCTATTTAACGTACAATGATTTAACTCGAAGGGAATCAGGGCGATCGCCGGCGAAAAAGCTTGCTTTATCGCGGGAGGAAAGTCCGGGCTCCGCAGGACACAATGGTGGGTAACGCCCACCGGCCGCAAGGCTAGGGATAGTGCAACAGAAAGCAAACCGCCGGAGGGAGAGGGGCCAGGGACTAAAGACTATTATCTCGGGTCGTTAGTTTCTGGCCCCTCTTCTTCGGCAAGGGTGAAACGGTGCGGTAAGAGCGCACCAGCAGGCTGGGTAACCGGCTTGGCTAGGCAAACCCCATTGGGAGCAAGGTCGAACAGGAAGTAGCGCAGCGAGAAATCACTGCGGCGGATCGGTCCGATCCGGCATAACTTCCGGGTAGACTGCTTGAGTCGTCGAGCAATCGGCGTCCTAGAGAAATGATCGCCGCCAACGATGGGCTTCCATGCCCAACCGTTAGGTGACAAAACCCGGCTTATTGGTTCCCTTCGAGTTTTTTTGCAATCGACAGCCTCCGCTGGCAAGCAGCATGAATTCGCGCCAAAGCCCAGGGGTTGCCACCCCTGGGCCTGAGTGTTGGCACGAGGATTACATTACTGCCGGCGTGGCCATTTCTTCGCGAGATTCTTTTCGTTTTCGTGGTTTTGAGCCTGTCGCCAGCTTTGATGCGGCCATGTTGCTATCGAGCCATTGGACTAGCTTGGAAATGCAAAGCTGATTCATGCTGGTGTGCTTTTCATGAGCCTCGGCATAAAGGAATTCATGCAAGCATTGAGGTAGGCGGACGGTGATTACCCGGGTAGGCTCTTTGTCTTCGGGTACAGCCGGACCGTTAACCCGCAATTGGGCCAGCATCATTTGGATATCTTCGTATTCCTGGGTTTTTTCAAATTCAGCCAACGCTGGGGCTGTGGGATACATCTGTCGGACAATCCCGCCCATTCCTAACACTTCACGAAAAAAGGTGACCCAATCCGGATTTTGCCGAAACAGATCCTGGGCGACTCGAAATACCTCCTGCTGCTTGTCCATGTCGGACTCCTTTTCTGACTTTGATAGTCTAGAGACTCCATTCCCGTCAGCCCCATCGGCCGCGGTTTCTCGAATGATGCAGTGCAGTCAAGCGAAGCACCGATGTCATTGCATTGATAGCACTTACGACCAATAAAGCAGGGTTGCCGAAAACCTCGGCAGCAGTGACAAAAAACAGGCAGCCACCCCTCTGCCTAAAAATTAAGCAAAGCGGATTTTCTTGAATGGGGAAGTGTCCAGTGAGCGCCTTGGAAAAGTGTTAATTTAGGAAACCAAAAAGCCACTGAAAATTAACAATATCCTCACGACGAGAATTTAAACTGCTCGGGGGCATGCCACGATGGCAGTCAAATTAACAAGTGAGTTTAACAGTGCGATATTGGAGTTTGCTTCTGACCGTGGTCGGGCTTGTCCTACTATCCATCCCGTTACCCGCCTGGGCTTGGACGAGAGGCGGCCACATGGTAACGGGGGCCATCGTTTATGATCTTCTGAAGCAGGAAAATCCTGGCGCGCTAGTCAAAATTCTGGAACTCCTCCAGAAGCATCCCCAGTTTGAAGAGCTGTTTGTTTCCAAGCTCAAAAAAGTGGATGCTGAAGCGCGAGACCGGGCCATTCTGATGCTGGCTGCGCGCTGGCCTGACGATATCCGCAAAAACCCCACTTATGACCAACCGAAGTGGCATTACATCGATTTTCCTTTTAAGCCTAAGGGCCAGCCAGACTCGGTGGCTGTTTCACAACCAGATGAGATTAACGCGGTCGTCGCTTTTCGAACTAATTTAGAGATACTAAGCCGGCCTGAATCGACCGATGCAGAAAAAGCGATAGCAATTTGTTGGATCATGCATATCGTTGGCGACATTCATCAGCCGCTGCACACGGTTAGTTTATTCACCACCGATTATCCTGCTCCGGAGGGAGATCGCGGCGGAAATAGTTTTAAGATTCGCGCGCGGCAGGGCAATGCAACCATTAATCTTCATTCGTTTTGGGATGAATTAATTACCGGAGGAGAAAGTTTTCGAGAAATGGGTAAAAAAGCAATTGAGCTACGAATTGAGTACCCGCCCAGCAAACTCAAAGAACTTGGCCCCCGAGTGAATGCCAATGATATCGACCGCTGGGTACAAGAAAGCTTCCAAATGGCTCAGCTCATTGTTTATCGTCAAGGCAAACTCCGAGGTAGTCCCAAAGAAGAATCGGCGCCCGTATTGCCTGAAGGATATTCAAAACAAGTGCAACCACTGGCACAGCGGCGTGCCGTGCTGGCCAGCTATCGACTTGCAGGTACGCTCGTTGGTGCTATTTCTCCAGCCACCGCGAAGAAATCTAATTAATATTTTGCTACACGTTAGATTACCTAAGTTGAGCGTGATTAAATCGCAGCTAACTTAAAGTTGTTTTAAGGTTTTTAACGTACCGGAATTTGCAACCATTCCAACTTCTTTCATGTATAGGCCTGAAGTCGAAGGCCTATTAGCTATTCGACCGTAGCTGCGATTCTCTATAGCCATCTACTAGAAAGGCGACCTCGGCGACTAGCCCTGTCATGGCTACAATTTGGAGATTACTTTCGCCGCCTCTCCTTTCCCTCTTACAAGTGTGGGTAAAAATCATGAGCTATGCACAACAAAATTTGCCAGAGTTTGATCAGGAAATGGCAAGCACTCGCAAAGTGCTGACTGCAATCCCCGATGATAAGCTTAACTGGAAAGCCCATCCTAAATCGAACACCATTGGATGGAATGCCAATCATTTGGCAGAACTTCCTGGTTGGGCTATCAACATATTTAATGAGCCTTCATTTGATTTTGCACCCGTGAATGGCCCACGATATCAATCGCCTAAACTAGCTACGACAAATGAAATCGTAGCTCTATTTGATCAAAATGTGCATGCTGCTCGAAAGAGTATCGAATCTGTAAAAGACGAAGATCTGAATCAAATGTGGTCGCTAATGGCAGGAGGCCAAGTGATATTTACCATGCCAAGATCAGCAGTGATCCGCAGCTTTGTATTAAATCACATCATTCATCATCGCGCCCATCTATGTGTTTATTTACGTTTAAATGACATAGCGGTTCCTGGCATGTATGGCCCCTCCGCCGACGGGCAATAATCAAAATAGCGAGACTTCTTAAATCTTCAAAAGCTTTCAAAAAGTAAGCTGCCGAAGTTGCTCGCTGCTCGCTGCTCGCACTTAAACGATGCACATACTTATTCCCAAGAAAATGTGTATGTTGCCGCTACGTATGGAAATTAGCAAAAACAATGCAAGGTAAGAAATGCCAACTGTAACTACGACAATGCCGTGTTGGAAAACGGATAATATTTATTCAAGCCTAGAAGGCTCCGATTACGGAACCGCATTCGATGAACTTAGTAAACACATTGACGCACTGACGGCCTGGTTTGATGAACAGGGAATTCAAAGGCTCAAACCGCCCCCACCGAAAGCGACGCCAGATCTTGTGGAGAAACTGAACCACGCTCTGAACAAATTAAACATCATCGCTCTTCGGTATGGGACGCTTGATTCTTTTATTCACGCGTTTGTAACCACCAATAGTTACGATTCAATCGCTGCCCGCGAAGCATCTCGACTTGAGCTATTAGGCGCGCAGCGGCAGAAGTTGGAAGTGCGATTTCACAGTTGGCTTGGCAACTTGGCTGAATTACTCAGCGATTTGATCGCGAAGAACTCGAACCTGACACAGCACTCTTTTTATCTGCTCGAAGCCGCACGCCAAAGTCGGTTCTTAATGACCGAAGAACTGGAATCTTTGGCAGCCGATCTGTGTTTGGATGGTGGAACAGCGTTCGGCAAATTGCAAGGAAATGTCACGAGTCAATTGAAAGTTTTGTTTGAGCGCGATGGCCAGCCAGAAATCTTACCAATCACGGTAATCCGCAATCTTAGTTTCGACTCCAACCGAGCTGTTCGCGAAAAAGCTTATCATGCAGAAATTGATGGTTGGCATTCGATCCGCACTTCAATTGCAGCATGTATGAATGGCGTGAAAGGTACCGCGCAAACCCTGGCCAAGCGGCGAGGACGAGAAAGCGCGCTTGAAGTGGCACTCGACGATAATCGCATCAATCGCACTACGCTGGAGGCAATGCTCGAAGCAATTCGCGAAGCGCTGCCGATGTTTCGCACTTATTTACGATCGAAAGCAGCCAAGCTTGGTATTCCACGTCTGGCATGGTGGGATCTCTTTGCGCCGCTGGGATCTTCACACAAAGTATTTTCCTGGAAAGAAGCACAGCAATTCATCGCTGACAAGTTTGCAACATTCGATGACGACATGGGTAATTTTGCGCGGCAGGCATTCAACGAAAATTGGATTGACGCAGGCCCACGTGATGGCAAGCGAGGAGGTGCGTTTTGTATGGAGGTATTGGGAGTAGAAGAAAGTCGCATTCTTTTGAACTTCGATGGCAGCTTCGATCAAGTTAGCACACTGGCGCACGAACTGGGCCATGGATATCACAATCATTGCCAGCGCGGTTTAGAGCCTTTACGCCGTGGTTCGCCAATGGCTTTGGCCGAAACAGCAAGCATCTTTTGTGAAACTTTGATCGCTGAAGCCGCGTTGGCTGAAACAAAGCCGGACGAACAATTGATGATTTTGGAAACACAACTTTGCGGTGCAACCCAAGTCTGTGTCGACATTCTCTCACGATTTATTTTCGAATCGAATGTTTTTGAACGGCGCACTCGAAGTGAGCTTAGTCCGGATGAGTTGTGCGAACTAATCATCGATGCTCAACGACAGACTTATGCGGATGCCGTTGAGCCAGAAACCTATCACCGTTATATGTGGCTGTGGAAGCCACATTATTATTCCTATACCTCGAATTTTTATAATTTTCCTTACGCTTTCGGACACTTGTTTAGTCTTGGACTATATGCACTTTTTCAGCAGCAAGGACGGCAATTCGTTTCGCAGTACCAAAAATTGCTGCGTTCCACAAATACGGACTATGCTGCGCCGTTGGCCGCCCAGTTCGGCATCGATATTACCAAGGCAGACTTCTGGCGCGACAGTTTAAAAATCATTGCCGCCCAAGTAGAGCGGTTTCAGAGGCTGTAAACGAAGAAAGAGCGTTTTTGCGACAAATGCAACGGCATTGAGAATGTATTGCTCAATAAAACTTCACATGCTCCACTCGGCTATTAAAATTTTCGTCATTTGCCTGGCAGCGCGTGCGATAGAAAAAGGCACCTGATACGATCTAATGCGGCGAATGGCTCTATCGATAATTAAGTTCAGCCTCTATTTTTGACCAGTAGCCGGCAAGACGCGTATCGTGGTTGAAAACGAATAAGGAATTGTTTCGCTGGTAAAGTTTACTTCGCCGAAAACAGCAGAAAAACCTTGCTTCGGCCTCGGTACTTCGACAATAAACGCTTTGCCTTCATTATCTTTTGGTTTTGCTGGTTTCTCAGTCCAAAGTGAATTACGGAAGTCACGCGTTGCAGCGTCTGCCGTCCAACCAGCCACGGATTTCGGAGCTTTATCGGAAGTGATTGTTAGGCGAAGAGTGTCGCCTTGATCTTCATACTTCCAGTCCAACTCTGGTAGTTTCTGGCCGTTAGAAACGCTTTGATGCAACGCAGTGATCGAACCGATCACGCGCGGGTAATCTTGCAATCCATGTTGGCCGTTGGGCACGTACAAGATGTGCTTTTCACCTTCAAGTCCATCCCAGTACATATTAAGTGCATCGACAGGCCAATATGGATCGTTTGTACCAAGAATAACAACCTTGGGCTGTTTAATTTGCGCTCGATAGCTGTAGGGATCGACAATTTCTCGCAGCGCACTGCCTTGAGGTGTAAAAAGATACTTTTGCAAACCTTTGTCGGTGTAGTCGTGAATACGATCCGAAAATCCACCAAAACTCACAACCTGGTGTGGAATCTGTAATCTCATATTGAGCATGTCGATGACCATGGGGGCCAAAGCATTCACCCTTGGATCAACCGCCGACGTAAGCCACGTTGTCCAGCCTCGCTTTGAAGCGCCGCAGATCAGGAAATTCTTGATTTCCAACTTCCATTCGTCCCGAGAAAACTCTTGAATGGCATCCATGCCACGAACGGCACTTTTCACCATTGGTAATAGTAAAGGCCAATCATCGTCCTTCGTTTCAAGAAACTTCTGGAAAGTATATGAGATCGCAGCATCTTCTTTTAATCCATTAAAGATTGGCTGCTGGGGAACTTGCCGCAACACCGCAACCGGTGATTGTGTGTTGTCGGCAACTGCAGCAATCAGCATTGCCGAGTTTGGTGGGCTTTCATCTCCTTGAGCTGGTTCAGCCAATGAGTTCTTCCAGCTTCCTCCATCAATCAACATCAGTCCCTGAGCGTTGTCGGCAATTTTATTTGGTCTATAGATGTAAACCTGATGCCTCCAAACTGTATCGTGCCATGTTTGGGAAGTTAAAATTAACTCGACATAGCTTCCCTTGCCGAGTTTACCTTCCCTGCGTTTTGTCCATTTATAGCTTGCATCGGGTTTAGCAACGTAGTGCGCCAACGCTGAGGAGGCTGAAGTATCAACAGCTTCCGGACTAGCTGCGCTTGTTAAACCAC
>CAZIGP010000031.1:0-14097 GCA_964538425.1 uncultured Pirellulales bacterium
CAAAGTCGCTACGCAATAATTCAGCCTGTTCGGCAAAGGGCTTTCCTTCGCAGTATTGGCCAGCGTGAAACTTTTCCGCCAACTGGAGAAATTCTTGGCAGGCAGCGTTGGGATCTTGTGGGCCGAGGAAATCTAGGCTTTGTTGTTTAGCACTGCGTTTCAAAGCGTGATAGCGAGCCAGCCAGGCATGATCCATCGGTAACCGTTCTCGCCGCACACGCTCTGCAATAACAGGATCATCAGAAACCGCCGCTTGCGCTTGATTGAACAGTTCCACTGCACGGTTCATGTCCGTTAGCGTAAGCCAGCCGATCTTCTCGTGAATGTAGCAATTAAGCGGTTTGCCATACCGTTGGCCGGCATCGCAGATCACCTCGAGATAGGCCTCCAGGTGCGGAGCCGCCGCTCCGTAGTAACCTTGCATAAATTCGTGGACTAAGGCTTTTTCATCAAGATTTGGATTCCACATCAGGTGCGCCAGTAGCCAGGCCCGTAAACGAACAAAGTCGCCGATCGGACTGCCGCGATCTCCCTGCTCAAATAAGCCAATCACGTGATGATTGACAAGGAAACGAATATTCGGCGCCAATATCCGATAGTTCGGGTGAGGCGAAATATAATTCGAAAAGTTGGTGACGTAATCCCAGATAAATAGTTGGGGAGCGATTTTGCTCCATTTCACTACGTCTTGAAAAAACTCTTGATTCTGCGGTCCTTCCATGGGTTGCACGCATGAACATTCGATCGAGCACAAACGGACCACGACGTTCGATCGTGGCCGCACGTGCTGGGGCGGTTTACGCGTATATTGATACGCCAGCGTTTCTACGAGTACATTCGGGAACTCTTTTTCGATCTCCTCGGCTACGGCATTCACGAACCGCAACAACACTCCTGACGGAGCTCCCTCTTCCTGCTCCACGGCTTTGCATTTGGCGCATTCACAACCACCGGCATAATCGTTTTGGCTAATCGAAATCAGTCGTGCTTCGGGCTTATTTCGCAGCCATTGGAGAGCGTTCTGCACAAGCTCGCGGCGCATGGCATCGTTCGTCAAGCAGAGTTGCGCGTCCGCGGCTTTGCGTTGACCATCGACTTGGCTGTACCACTCAGGGTGCGCCGTAAAGTATTTTTCGGGTGGGAGAAGCGGATAAAATGTGTGCACAAAACCCGCAAATTGATAGCGGCCACCATACGCCGCAGGGACTTCATTGAATTGGCCGTTGCATTTACTCCGCGCAGAAAAGATGCCGTCGGCAGCATCATGATAAAATGCCTCACGGTATTGAAGCTTGGGAGCATATTGGATCCCTAATGCCGGAATCGTTAGCGTAGGCTTCTTAGGAGCAAAACTCTCGGTCGAGGTCCACCAACGACAACCGACGATATCTTCCAGAAATGTGTAAACTGCATACAGCGTTCCCCGCGGAGGCTGCCCTGCGAGAACCAAATTTTTACCTATGGTCTTCAGGACGATTTCGTCGTTTCCCAGTTTATCGACATCGAGTTCCGGCATGAGCTGTTTCAATCGATCGGAAGGGCCGACGACGATCTGAGGGGATCCTGCAGCCGCTTCTTTGTCGGCGACGATGCGCAATGTCGCACCGGTAACTTGGGTGAGATGTTCTTGCAATTCTTTGGCGGCGGTAGCTTGAGGAGGTGTTGGCTGAGCGGGCAATACGATTACATATTCTGACTTGCCATTCACGGCTAATGTCAATTCCTCGGCTGCTGTAATACGACCAAAAGCCCAAAGCGCAATCGCGCAACCGACATAATATTTCATAAGAATGTTTATCGTGTGGCAAAGAGATTCATTCGAACATTTCCTCAAGTTACGACTCAACTTGGAACCTTCATGCGCATCACTTGCCAGTAAGTAAGTGGCTCTTCGTGAGAGCTTGTTCTCGGCAGCAAATGGCTGGCGATAAATCCGACCAGTAAAGTTACGATAATGCCAAATATCGGCGGCCACTGCCAGCTAATGTGGGAGCAGAAATCGACAAACTTCTCACCGAATAAATTCTGAAATACTCCGTGCAAGCCAGTTAACCCGCTAAAAAACGACAGAAAGCAGCTTGTGATAAGCCCCGCGAGCGCCCCTACCATGACTCCGCCGCCGCGTGCCCGATTGCTGAACATGCCCAGGACGAACGTGCCAAGCAATGCACCGAAAAACGCCCCTAGGATTTTATTGACAACCGTATAGATTTCGCCCATCTGATCGATATTGGCTGCGACCAAGATTACAATCGCACCGAGAGTCGCGTTCACAACTCGTGACACCAAGATTTGCCGTTGCTGTTCGCTGGGTAACGTGTTGTCTGCTAACCGGGTTCGATTTAGCCATAAGCGATTATAGAAGTCCACCATGATAATAGAAGTCGTTGAATTCAATGCCGAGTCAACACTGGAGAGTGATGCCGCCACAATCGCCGCGATCACGAGCCCTGTAAGTCCGACCGGAAACGTCTGCGACATAAAATAAGGCAGAATCTTGTCGTTTTGCAGTTCTTTCGGAAAGCTCTCTCCGCCTTGGTAGTAGGCGAACAGCGCAAGCCCGACAGCGCCCAGTGCGAACATCCATACTACATCCGATAGTGCATTCACTAAGAACGCATTTCTCGCTTGGGAATAATTACGAGTGGTCTGAAATCGTTGAATGGCAATCTGATCGCTCGTGAACGCCGCCAAGCGACCGATCAAAATGCAAGCGATGATGCCGACGAACGTCACTTCCGTGCCGAAATACAGATGTATTTTGCCAAGCAAGTCGGCATCATCCCAATGGGGAATGGTTGCCGAAAAATGAAGTCGGCCATGCTGGCCGGCGAATTCGAAAATATGGGCAATACCACCGGGAACCCGGCTAACGGCAAAAGCCAACGTTGCAAACAATCCACAAAACATAACTCCAAATTGAATGACATCGGTCCAAATGACCGCCTTCACGCCGCCGAGCATTGTGTACAAAGTTACGACAACACCAAGAATGATCACCATCCAAGTTACGTCAAAGTAATTTCCCGTGGTGCCTTTGACAGCAGCGCAAGGCACATACAGTGCAACTCCCATCCACCCTACCCGCCAAAGCACGAATGTTAATGCAGCGACCAAGCGAACTCCTAACCCAAACCGGCGTTCAAGATATTCGTAGGCCGAATACACATCCAACCGCTGGTAAAATGGAAGTGTGACTCGCGTCACCCAGAAGTACAGGGGAATCCACGTCAACACCAGTGCGACATAAACCATTCCAAAGGCGTACACCACGGCGGGGGTTTGAATGTAATCGGTTCCGCTATTCAGCGCCGCCATCAGCGAGAAGCCAACAGCCAACCAACCGACGCTTCGCCCACCTTTAATAAACTCATCAAGGGTCGATTGCCGCCGTGAAAAGTAGATGCCGATGCCGGTAAGCGCCGCCAAGTAAGTGAAGCAGATTAACCAATCCAACCATTGCATGGGTGGCTCTCCCGAAAAAATGTGCGGCACCGATCGGTTTAGTTGATGAGAGTTTTACTGTTTTGTTGCCCGTCGAGATCAATCGCGACCGGCAGTTCTTTAGTATGCGGTTGTCGTTCCACCAGGGCGATATGTTGACAAGCGAGCACGACTTCACCACGCTGATTGATGGCTTCGACGCTTTCTACACAACGGCCGTGGCCGGCACGCTTGGGGTCATCTTGCTTGTCGGTCAAGGTTACTCGCACGTGAATTGTGTCACCGATAAATACTGGACGTGGAAATCGTAATCGCTCGAAACCATAAGTGAATGCATGTGGATTGACGATTGCCGCTTTCATGCCGATGGCGATTGCAAATGTCATCGTGCCATGTGCGATGCGCTGACCAAACTGCGTCGATTTGGCGAATTCGGCGTCGACATGATGGGGGTAATAGTCGCCGGTGTGGCCCGCATGAACCACAACGTCGGTTTCGGTAATTGTGCGTCCTGCCGTGGTGCGAACAGATCCGAGTTGTAAATCTTCAAAATAAAGAGGGTGCATTATGAAACCTCTTTGTCGAGATGGAGTGAAGCGGGTTTGCCACCGAGCCGCGAGGAGATGTTTTCGGCCGTAGAGATTAATTGCTTTCGAATGGAAGCGATTGGAACACGTTCTTTGTGGCTTAGCAAAAGAGGAACAGTAAGAGCGGCAAGCACCTGATCGCCATGGGCTAGAATGGGACAACTCAAATCAGTCACGCCTTCCAAAGTTTCGTGCGTAACTTGCTCATGCCCTCGTTTCTGAATGGTTTCAAGCTGCGTCAGTAAAGTTTTTTTAGCTCGCTCGGTCGCGATTTCAGCGGCATGCTCTTGCAATTTCTGTTCACGCTGATTTGGAGAGAGAAATGCCAAAAGCACTCGCCCAGATGCCGTTTGTGTAAGAGGAAATGTTGCACCTAATTTGACGGAGAATCGCCATTTCGCAGGGCTTTCGATTTGTCCGAGAACCAAAATTCCTTCCGCATGTAGCACCGACAGATGGCACGATTGTTCGATTTGGTTGGCCAACTGGCGCATGGCAGGCACGGCTACTTCCAGCAACCGCTCAGTGGGAGGAAAACGATGTGCCAGTTCGAACAATTTGAGCGATAAACGGTAGACTCCGCCGGGATCGTATCGTTCTAGATACGCGCGACGATGCAAATAATTCAGCATCCGAAAAATTTCATTGGGCGTCCTGCCTAACTCGTCGGCGATTTGCTTCAAAGTCAGCCCCTCGGGGCGACCGACCAAGAGCTCCAGAATGTCGAGCCCCTTGTCGAGTGCTGGCACGGAGTAGGCCGGCTGCGCCGACTGCTCCCCGTCCGTCGGTGGCAATGTTTCCTCAGAACGCATAAAACTCCCGCATTTTGTTGACGTCGCTCCCCTGTTATATTATATATGAAATTAGATTTTGTCTATAAATTATCGAAAATTTATGATTCGATTACGCGGAATCACCTGGAACCACACCCGCGGCTACGATCCCATGGTCGCGACCGCAGCGGCGTTTCAGCGCGAACATCCCCAGGTGGAAATCGTTTGGGAGAAGCGATCGTTACACGATTTCGACAATGCGCCAGTTGATCAACTTGCCCAGCAATACGATCTGGTCGTACTCGATCATCCTTGGGTTGGTTTTATTCATGAAACGCAATCCTACGTACCGCTGAACGATTTTCTGTCCGCCGAGGCACTCGATGAGTTGGCAAAGAACAGCGCAGGGCCTTCCCATGCCAGTTACCAGTGGGCAGGTCGGCAATGGGCTTTAGCTATCGATGCAGCCACTCCTAGCGCCTCGTATCGGCCTGATCTGCTCGATCGGTTGAATGCTAATGTTCCCCAAACATGGGATGAAGTTCTTGAATTGGGGCGTCGTTGTCGTCAATTAGGAATGACTGTTGGCTTGCCGCTAAGCGCCGTGGGTACCATCACGGCATTTCTTTCGTTGGCCGATAATCTTGGCGGTGCGCTATTCACACAACCGGGGCGAGTTGTCGATCACGAGATCGGGCAGCGCGTGCTTAATTCTTTGCGTGCAGTCGTTGAGCTCAGTACCTACGAATTCTTTGAAATGAATCCGATCTCGATGATGGATCGGATGAGCAGCACCGACCAGATCGTGTATTGCCCACTTGCTTATAGTTACAACAACTATGCGCGACCCGGTTATCGGCGGCACTTGTGTCACTATGCGAACATGCCGGGGATCAACAGTGCAGACCCCCGTGGCTCCCATCTGGGCGGCACGGGGCTGGCGATTTCCAGGCGATGTCAAACTCCAAAAATTGCGGCCGAATATGCTCTGCGGGTGGCCGGCGGCGAATGGCAAAAAACGATTTATTTTGCAGCCGGTGGTCAACCGGCCCATCTCGCCGCGTGGGATGACAAAGACGTCAACGCCCGGTGCAGCAATTTTTTCTTGGATACACGCCGAACTATCGATTTAGCGTTTTTGCGGCCGCGTTATCACGGCTACATTCGCTTTCAATATGAAGGCGGATCCATGATTAGCAAGTACCTGCAATGCGGCGGTCAATCGAGCGACCTGCTGACGAAACTTGATGAACTTTATCACGCCACTTTACAACACGCACAGGTAAAATAATGTTGCCGCTGGACGGGCTTTTGGTATTGGACATGAGCCAGTTTCTTGCTGGGCCAGTTGCCGCTTTGCGACTAGCTGATCTCGGAGCCAAGGTCATCAAGATTGAGCGCCCCGGCAGCGGCGAGCTTGGTCGGCAACTCTATATCTCCAACCTGAAATTGGATGGCGATAGCACTTTGTTTCATACGATTAATCGGAATAAGCAAAGCCTGTCGGTCGATCTCAAAGACCCAAACGACTTGGAAAAAGTTCGCCGACTGATTTTGAAGGCAGATGTATTAATTCAAAATTTTCGTCCGGGTGTTATCGACCGCCTTGGTTTGGGATACGAACAAGTTCGTGCCTTGCGCCCTGAGCTTGTTTATGCTTCGGTGACAGGGTACGGAAACCAGGGGCCGTGGCGTGACAAACCTGGACAAGATCTACTCGCCCAGGCTCTTTCTGGGTTGCTTTGGCTAAGTGGCAATCGTGAGGATCCGCCGACACCGTTTGGCTTATCGGTCATCGATATGTTTACCGGTGCTCATCTAACGCAGGGCATTCTGAGTTGCCTCGTACGACGTGGTACAACACGGCAAGGCGGCTTGGTGGAAGTCAGCTTGTTAGAATCGGCGATCGACATGCAGTTTGAAGTGCTCACCACATTCTTTAGTGACGGCGAGCAACTACCTCGCCGTAGCATTACCAATAATGCGAACGCTTATTTAGCCGCCCCTTATGGAATTTATCGGACCTCGGACGGCTATCTTGCCTTGGCGATGACACCCGTACCGCAATTAGCGGAGTTATTAGGCATGCCGGAGTTGAGCCAATTTTCAACTCCGCAATCATGGTTCGATCATCGTGATACGATTAAACAACAGTTGGCCAACAAACTGGTTGCCCATCCGAGCGCTTATTGGTTGAGCATCTTGGAACCGGCAGGGGTATGGTGTGCCGATGTTTTCAACTGGCAGCGACTCGTCCGGCACCCTGCATTCGATGCCATTGCGATGACACAAAAATTAGGTGCTGGCACTCTTCGAGAATTACAGACGACACGCTGCCCGATTCGTATTGATGGCCAGCGACTTACCAATCCAACGACTGCTCCACGCGTCGGTCAGCATACCCAAGAAATTGTTCAGCAATACCAATTGGAACCTAAGCCGCAAGTGCGTATCGGCGTTGTCGGGCTTGGCGTGATGGGATCTCCCATGGCCACACGCCTGCTTCAAGCAGGATACCACGTTAAAGTTTTCAATCGCACGCCGGAAAAATGTCGGGCCCTTGAAGAGCAGGGAGCTGTTGCAGTAGCGACTGCAAAACAATTAGCTGCAGAAAGCGACGTGTTGATTTTGATGCTGGCCGACGATGCTGCGGTCGAGCAAGCGATTGTCGGCCAGCAAGGCATCTTAGCGGGAGGCCAAGCAGGGCTGGTCGTTATCAATTGCAGCACGGTGCATCCCGACACCAATCGACGGCTGGCTGGCATGCTCGCAGCCCGCAACATTCAGATGTTAGACGCCCCTGTAACGGGTAGTCGCCCCCAGGCCGAAACAGGCAAACTATTCTTTTTAGTCGGCGGAGAGGTCGAAACCTATCAATCTTGCATTCCATTGTTCGAAACGCTTGGCCGCGGCCACATCTATTTAGGTCCTGTTGGCGCAGGAGCCTGTGCGAAACTATGCAACAACTTGATGGGCTTTATCAATCTGGCGGGGCTGGTGGAAGCCTTACAACTAGTTGAGCGGTTCGGCCTTGCGCCGGAAAAATTTTTGGAAGTTGTCGCCAATAGCGGGGGTCGCAGCGTTTTTTCTGAAATCAAAGGCCCCAAAATCATGCGCGAAGATTGGTCGCCCGATTTTGCGCTCAAGCTAGCCGCCAAAGACCTACGGTTGGCATACAATTTGGTGCAGCAGCTCCACCAAAAAACTCCTATTTTAGAACGAACGAGTGAAATTTACGCACAAGCCGCAGAGCAGTTTGGTGAGAACGATGTTTGCAGCCTGAAGCGTTGGTATAACTCACCTGGTAAAATGTAAGTGTTTCCGTCAATAGGGATGAACAACGCCACCAGGAAGCGATCCATGAATAGTCGAAAACTCCTGACAAAACTCCTTTGAACTCCGCTTGCCCAGAAAGAGGAATTGCTTGAACGTACTTCAATTATCTCGTGGAATCGTATCCGCTCTGGTAACGCCATTCACCACGGCCGATGAAGTTCACCATGAATCGTTAAGCCAAATTGTCGAACATACTTTGCGGTTGCATTCGGGGGGATTCTATGTCTGCGGATCCACAGGCGAAGGTTTTTTACTTTCGCCCGAAGAAAGGCAGAAAGCCGTTGAGACGGTCATTGCTGCTACGCAGGGGCGCGCAGAGATCATCGTCAACATTAGCCACATGGAAATTCGCCAAGTGCTGCGGCTGGCCGATCATGCCGCTGAGGTGGGCGCCACGGCCGTTTCTGCATTGCCGCCCATCTTCAACGCCATTAGTCCCGCGGAACTTTTGGCTTATTTTCAGACGCTCTTAGATCGTGTACGGTTGCCGCTGACGATTTATAATATTCCGCATCTTACGCATCTCCCCCTCAGTGAGAACACCGTCGAGGCGCTTGCGAAAACGCCCCATTTTGTGGGCGTCAAGCATTCCAGCGAAGACACTCAGATGCTAATGCGTTTTAAGCGTGTGGCTGGAGGGCGACTGATTGTGTGGAGCGGTCGAGACGCCTACTACCTGGGTTGCTTGGCTATGGGCGCCGACGGGGCCATCGGCAGTTCGTTTCAATTGCTGGGCGATATCTTCGCCGAAATTACCCGAGCATTTCGTGCTGGAGATCATGGCCGGGCCTTATACTTGCAAGAGCGAGTGAACGAAGTCCATCGGCGGCTACAGGTGCATGGTCCGATTCGAAGTATTAAACGGTGCCTCACGTTGCTTGGCATTGAATCCGGAGAATGCCGCTTGCCGTTTGCGCCGCTGGGCTCTGTGGCCGATGATTTCCTACGAGAAACGTTAGCTATGGCCGATCGAATTCGTCGCGATTTCGAAATCGATCACTCAGAAATTATCCCGCCGACTTCGACATGCGTGTCTAACGTCTCGCCGCCCGCTCAACTTGAAGTTTGACGTCGTTCTTGTCCGGAAGAACTTCGACCAGTAGCGGCGTGGTTTTGAAATCTAAAAACCGCGAATGGACGATCAGCGGCTGCGAACGAATTTCGTCGTCAAAGGATCGCTTCGGCATGACGACGGCCCGGTATTTTCCTGCCGGCGCGCCGTCGCCCGGAACGTAGGTTCGGAGCACAAACGTTCCATTCGTTTGAATTTCGCCTCGAGGGCTCACTCGAATTTTCACGCCTTCGATCACCTGCAATTCAACCGTGCCCTCGGCCAATTCAACAGCAGACTTTCCATCGGCCCAATCGACGCGACCGTGAACGGGATAAGTTTCCTGCGGCGAGCGGTTGCAACCAGCAGCAACAATCAACAGCCCACACATTGCCTGAGCTAAAGCAGCCATCGTTAAATACTTCATGACTATTACCCTCATTTAACTTTGGCCTTATTCCTCATAAGTTTTACCACAGAGCACAGAGAGAAAATAAAACTACTGGTGAAGAAATGTGGTAAGCATCCGGCATCAATGATTTTCGTGAAGTTTCCACGCCTGTCTGTCGCCCGCTTTATCACAAGCCATTTACGGTTTCTCCATCATTGCGATCTGCTAACCGACGCAACAAGTCGGTCTCGATCGTTACAGCCAGCGGAGTAATGCGACCATCTCCCATCGCCATGATGCAGACGCCAGGGTGCATTCCGCCAAATTGTGCCTTACGATTACCGGAAACATCGTCTCGCGGGCTCTGAGCGAGCGGATACCCTATCCCGGCCACCCGACTATGAGCGGAGGGGTCGTCATCGTTGTAGATTGGGCCATCGCCTCCAGGAAGCGTACCGTATTCTTCAGGACGGACATGTTTTTCACCCAAGAAAATCGTTTTGCTAAGCCCGTCCGGGATTTTGCTGAATTTAAGCTTGTGTTGCCATGTGACACGTCCTGTGGTGGTATCAATCGTACAAATGCCACCATTTTGCTGCGCATAGGAAAACGCTCCTCTCGTGTAGGGGCTAGGATCCGCCGTTGATGGCCACACTGGCGGCCTATCCCCAAAACAACTGGCATAATCTCCTAAGGAACCAGGGCCGCCCATGCCATTTCGAAAATTTATGTTGGGATCAGTGCTGAAACCTTGGTTGGCACTACGACGGCTAGGACAAAAATAAACTGATACGAGCGCCTGGCGTGCTACATCATTCGCTTTGTAATAAGCGCTTTGCAGATCAATGAAGCTTCCCCACAGTTCTTTTGTAAACGTTTCTTCGAGAAAGGGCATTAGATGAACAAACCAAGTTAGTTCCCCCGATCCTCTTATTCCATTAGGAGGGATAATTTTGTGCGCGTCATGAAAGTTATGGACAGCCAAACATTGCTGCTTCAAATGATTAATGCATTGCGATCGCCGTGCCGCTTCCCGAGCTGCTTGAACGGCCGGTAGCAGGAGTGCGATCAACACGCCGATAATGGCAATTACCACTAATAGTTCTAATAAGGTAAAGCCATGACGAATCGAACTGCGATAAGAAGAGCGCATCATATAAGTGTACCTTGACGTCGAGAAGAAGGTATTTTTTGCGGACATTGCAGCTTCACAAGGAGCCAGCCGCATAATGCCGCTGATATGCCGCCAAACGAACGTTTTGATATTCCCCCGCAGGGATGGAAACTTCGGGGACAAGTGTTCCCTGCATTAACTTTCGAAAGTTTATCAAGTGCGACGATCCATGTCAATCTTTTGGCAAACGAATGGCTGGCCCGTTCTCTTGGTTACTTTGCTTTTTACCGCAATTTTACCTATAAAAACAAATTATATCCTCGGGCTTATGCCGAATAGCCGGGCAGGTAATTTTTCCAGATGCTTGACACGACCTGTGCGAGTAGGTATTATAACTTTCGAAAGTTAG
Source organism: uncultured Pirellulales bacterium (assembly GCA_964538425.1). Classification (GTDB taxonomy): domain Bacteria; phylum Planctomycetota; class Planctomycetia; order Pirellulales; family JADZDJ01; genus JADZDJ01. The sequence continues at coordinate 11,106 of CAZIGP010000031.1, forward strand.
GCAGATGTTGAGTGCTGAGGTTCTGTTTTACTGGTCACCGGGTGATCGAACGTCAAGCAAGGCTGCTAAGCAGAACTTGGTTCAGGCAGCGAAATAATCGACGGACAGAGGAGCCTGGAACAAGAACAGGTCTTCAATCAACATTTCCTGGGGTTTGCTCGCGGCTTGACCTCGCGATGTTTGGATTCTTTGAGATGGTTTCTAGTTTTATGGTCTTTTGTAGTTTTTAGAACAGTTGTGCATCGGGGAGGTGCTATGTAACGAGACGGTTTGTTTTCGTTTGCGTGAAGAGAGAGGCGACGTGGCGATTGTTTGGGATTGTCCGTGGAGCAGTTGATCAGAGGGCGTAAGGCCGAACCAAGTCAACTTGGCTTTGGTCGTCGGTCTGGTGTTACTTATCTTACCTTTTTGGGGACCATGTTCATGTTTACTTCTTTAGATGCTTGGCGGCTTCGATTGTTTCTTTCTGTTGGCGTTGTTATTTGCCTCAATGCGATGAATGCCGAAGCCGCGATTATTACTGGCGAAGCCGCCACTGCGTCCTCGGTACAGGGAGCTCGTACCGGTCAAAAAGCCGTTGACAATAGTGGCATTACCGCGAATGGGTCAAATCTGGCAACAGATGGTGATTTCGAACACAACAGCACGAACTCCGACATGTGGCAAACATTAAACGGGCAGAATCAAGGTTTCGCCTTGGGACAGACGCTGACGATTGATCTTGGTGCGCTTTACGATCTCGATGGCATGCGCATCTGGAACTACAACGAAGGCAATGGTACTCCTGGAGGTGACGGTACTGACACCTCCGTTTCTATGTACGACTTAGAAACCTCTGCGGATGCGATTACTTGGATTTTACGACAAGACGACCAGTCACTCGCCCAAGCCCCTTTGTTTGGCTCTCCTGGTTATGATGGCGTTTACACTGCGGTAGATTGGGACAACACTCGTTATGTTCGGATCACAGTTGTAGATACGTACCGTGCTCTCGACGACACCGCTGGTCTCGCGGAGGTTATGTTTAGTGGTACAGTTCCTGTGCCGGAGCCGGGATCGATTGTTGTTGCTAGCATTGGATTTATTGGCCTGCTGGCTTCATGGCGACGGAGCCAACGAAGGAGTAGCATGCCTGCCTAACAGTCTCGCATCTTAATTTTGCAACCACTCGGCCATCGATGTTTTCATCATGGCTGAGCAGTTGGCTTAGGACAAGTTTTCAAGATTTTAATGTTAGGCTTTAGTGGCATTGCCTTGGCTGTGGTTCGGCGAAAATGTCGTCGTTGATATCGAAGCAGCAAAGACGCGAAGCATCTCTCGGATCATGGAGTCAAAGGAGCATTCGCTTGGCTGCTATGCGTACCAACCTACGCGCTCAGCAACGGGCGCGTGGGTTGGTTTATCCTACACTTCCTCCGAGAAACTTTGCATTTTTTCATCTCGGTAAACTTTTCCTATCGTTCATCATTTAAAGTTATCCATGATGCATCCCATTCTACTGCTCGCGATGGCTGGAATCTGGCTTTTATTTTCAACCGCTTCGCCGGCCAATGCGACTCCTCTGGCGATTGGAAATCAACGGCAGATATTTCTTGACGATTATCTCGTCGGTTCGATGAATGGAGTGCAACGCGTGGTTGGTACGCCGCAGAAGAGCTCAAATAACCCTGTATTGCCGCGAGTTCATCCGTGGGAAGCCTCTCGAGTCGAGCTTTACGGTAGCACGGTATGGAATCCCGAGCAAAAGCGTTACGAACTGTACTACTCAGCGATGCACAAACCCTATGATACGCGGCTGGCGGTTGCCTATTCGCCGGATTCCGTTCACTGGACCCGACCACAATTAGATTTATACCCCTTTGAAGGTGCATCGCGTACGAATATTGTTTACGAACTACCCGCCAACGATCCTGGAATACAAGGGCAGTATGCGCACATGGGAGCGTGGGTGCATGGGCCCAGCGTGATTTACGACTCGCACGAATCGAATGCCAGCCGGCGATACAAGATGATTACCAATGCCGGCAACGGATACATGGATGTGCTTTTCTCGCCCGATGGCTTGCACTGGACGTCGCATGCGAATAATCCGGTGATTAACGTCACTAGCGATACCGGAAATTGCGTGCTCTGGGATCCAAATCTTGGGAAATATGTCCTTTATGCTCGAGCACGCGACAACAACGGCATCCGCGAAGTCACTCGAGCAGAAAGCAGCGATTTTATTAACTGGTCTCAACCAGCGGTGATTTATTCCCCGTCCGAAGCCGAACGCGCGCAGTCGCTGGAGTTCTACGGTCATTCCGTTACGCTTTATCAAGGCGTCTACGTTGGCTTGACCTGGCTGTTTCCGAAGACACAAAGCTCGGTAGATCTGACGGCAACCACGCCGGTTACTTGGCCGGTGCTTACGGTCAGTCGCGATGGCATCCATTGGCAGCGCGTTAGTGATCAGCCATTCTTGCCACTTGGAGCTCCCGGCAGTTTTGATAGCCGGCAGATCCGGATGTCCAGTTCAATGGTTGAAACGCCGGATAAAGTGGTCTTGATGTATTCCGGATCGCCCGATGCCCATGTAGCGGGATTGAAATCTGACATTGGCCAGGCATCGCTTCGCCTTGATGGCTTTGCGTCACTCAACGCCGCCGCCGTCGATGGTACGCTTGTCACCAAGCCTCTTACATTCTCTGAGGGGGAGTTGCATCTAAATGCAGTGGTTCGGCCCGGCGGTTACATTCGCGTCGGCTTAGTGGACGCGGAGGGAAACCCCATCGCCGGATATACAACTGATATGTCAAATACGGTTACCGGAGATGCGCTCGATGCTCGGATAACTTGGGGTAAGAATATGCATGTGCCACTTAGTTTACCGGCGGGGACTTCCTTGAAGTTTGTGATGAAAGACGCCGATTTATACTCATTTCTGATTTTTACCAATTCCGTTGCTGAGCAGAATACATGTATGTTGTGGGGATTTGGTATTCTCGTATTG
>CAZIGP010000032.1:0-6368 GCA_964538425.1 uncultured Pirellulales bacterium
GATACAGCTCCGCGGCCGCAATCATTAAATGCCGCAAATAGTTATCTTGAGAATAGCTGCGAGCGCCGCGCGATGCCTGAATGATGACCGGTGAGTCGGTCTCTTTGGCGGCTTCCATGATCGACTGAATTTGCTCCATGTTGTTGACGTTAAAGGCCGCCAAACCATAGTTATGTTCGGCGGCGTGATCGAGCAATTGGCGCATAGGAACGAGTGGCATCTTGGTATTCCTCGTAATGTTCGCGTAATGGGTATCAAAAATGGAATTTTTGATATTAGACGATGGCATTTTTGGTGTTCGACTGATCTTAACGTTCGCAATGTTTTGATGTCTAGGGTTTCCATTTATACTAATGGCTACTTAAATCCGACTGGCGTGGAATAAACTATGCGCACTGCATTTGAAATACTTATCCTGGCACTGCTGCCACTTTTTACTCCGTGGCTGCATGGCCTGGTCTTCGGCGAGATGCCGCGCGTCCTAGATGCCAGGCTTAAGCTAGAACTTTTTGCCGCCGAACCAAATATCGTTACCCCAACGGGCATTAGCGTCGATCCCCAAGGGCGTGTGCTAGCTATCGAATGTCACACACACTTCCGGCCAAAAGATTACGAAGGCCCGCCGAAAGATCGCATTCAGCGATTTGAAGACACCGATGGTGATGGCCGTGCCGACCGCATCACCACGTTCTTTGAAGGCAGCATCGCAACGATGAGCGTGGCCTGTCATCCAAACGGTGCGGTGTACGTTGCCACTCGTAACGACGTTTTTCGGTTGCGAGATACCGATGGCGATGGCCAAGCCGATAAAAACGAACCACTGGTGCATTTAGAATCGAAAGACAATTATCCCCACAGCGGCCTCGCAGGTTTTGCATTGGCTCCCACGGGCGACGTTTTTTTTGGCCTCGGCGAAAACCATGCCTATGAATTCAAGCTGATCGGCAGCGACGGTACGACACTTACGAACCTTGAAGGCGGCCACATTTATCGCATGCGGGAAGATGGTTCAAAATTGCAGCGAGTATCGATCGGCTGTTGGAACCCCCATGCGTCGGCGATCGACGATGCAGGGCGGTTGTTCACGGTCGATAACGATCCCGACTCACTCCCCCCCTGTCGTTTGTTGCATGTCGTGCCAGGCGCAGACTTTGGTTACAAGTATCGCAACGGCCGCAAGGGAACGCATCCATTTACGGCATGGAATGGCGAACTGCCCGATACGCTCCCGATGGTTGCTGGCACGGGTGAAGCACCTTCTGGCATTTTGGTATGCGGACGCAAAGACGGCAAAGATAAACTGCCAACCGATTATCGTGGCGATTTACTAGTGACGTCTTGGGGCGACCATCGCATCGAACGCTATTCACTAAAGCCACATGGCGCGTCAGTTTTGGCGAATCGAATAAATATTGTTGTTGGCGACGAAAACTTTCGTCCCGTCGGCATCGTGGCTGGCGGCGATGGAGCAGTCTATTTCACCGATTGGGTCGATAAATCGTACCAGTTGCACAAAAAAGGCCGCATCTGGCGATTAAGTTTGCAAGACCCTCTCCTCCAAGCAGAGAAAGAAGTGGAAGAAAAAAAGTCTCTGGCGCTTAGTGGCGACGAACACCGAGCCGCGACCTTGCGGACGGCATCTCATCCGGCCGACGCAGAAAAACTGTGGCAAGCCTGCGAAGATGTCGATCCTTTCATCCGCCAAGCGGCGCGTGAAGGATTAAAACGTATCGGTGTAGTAACGCCCAAGATTGAATTAAAAACGCGGAGCACACCGCAGCGATTGGCGGCACTTTGCCTACTGCGAGACTTAAATTCATCGGCCGCCCAATCGCGATTGCCAGAATTCTTGAGTGATCCAGACCCTAATATTCGGCTCGTGGCGCTCAAATGGATCGGTGAAGAAATCGTCAGGTCACAACGCAAAGCACTCGATCGTGTATTAACGGCCGGGCCAATCACCTCGCAGGTATTCGCTGCTTATCTTGCAGCGATCGAAAAACTCGATCGACCCCCGCGAGAAGACAAAGAGGAGTGGTCCAGCGAGCAATATGTGGCCGAAGCTTTGCTCAATGAATCGTTACCGATCGAAGTTCATCGCTGGGCTTTACGCACGTTGCGCCCGGATCACCCCGCCATCACAAGCAAACGATTGCAGGAATGGTTGGCGTCGAACGACGAAAAGCTGCAACTCGAAGCGGTGCGAACGTTGCGCGATTCTACGATTGATGATCGCGAAAAGTTACTGTTGCAAACCATCGACAGCACACAATTACCGATCGAGCTGCGTTGTGAAGCAATCGTTGGCCTCCTGCCAAATTCTGCGGAAGCGACATCTCGGTTACTGGAACTAGCTGCCGATCCAAACGTGAAAATTGCCAGCGAAGCACTGCGTTCGCTGCGTGGCGCAAATTTAAACGAACAGCAACTACAGCAACTCACAAAGATCGAACGAGAACATCCTAAGCTGGTTGATTTACTCCGCCGCGTAACAAATCCTGACGCCGCCGCCAGCCTCCCCAATGCAACTGATCTCGATGCCTGGATTGCCAAACTGGAAGGTCCCGGCGATGCAGCCAGTGGAGAACGAATCTTCTTTCATAATAAAAGTGCCGGCTGTGCCAAGTGTCACCAGGTCGATGGCCGTGGCGGCAAAATCGGCCCTGATCTAACCGTTGGCGCGCGCAATTTGGATCGGCGCCGGCTCATTGAATCTATTTTATCACCAAGCAAAGAAATCGCCCCACAATTCACGGTTTGGAATGTACTCACCACGGACGGGCGAACACAAACCGGTATCTTACTTAGCGAACAGGCGAAAGAAGCCACCCAAACTTTCGGTGACACGAGTGGCAAAACCTTCACCGTGAAAATCGCCGATGTCGAATCGCGCACTCCGCAGCAACTTTCGATCATGCCCACGGGATTAGAAAGACAAATGACCACCCAAGAATTTCGCGACCTACTGGCATTCTTGCAACGTCGCAATTAGTTCTCTCTGTGTCTCCGTGTCTCTGCGGTGAAAATCCCGTTCACGTCCAAGCAATAAATTTCGGCTCAGTCTTCGTTTGAGACACAACCATCGCCGCACGTTTGCCGTCGGTAAAGTACGGATCGCCAGTGAGATTTCGTCGAGGCGCAGTAGGTTCGCAAGCTTCAGCCCCATCCACATAACCGGCGATTTCCAGCCTGCCGGTTTGCAGTAAGTCTTCAACGACATAGTCGCGAGCTTCATCCACATCAGGGTCGATGCGATGCGTCGTCAAATTCCACGTTCGCCAAGTGAATCTCACCCCAATATCACGGCTTATTTGTCCAACCCAAACCGGCAAGCCTTGAAACCGCAGTGGCGTGGCCCACAGCCGCAAGTGCAGCCGCTCATTAATCGATTTTCTCACCCGTTGAAGGGCAAAATCTTGGCGCCGGCCAAATAAATACAACGAACTGACAGGCGAGTAACGATAGTCCCAACCCGTCAGAAATGCACGAAATGTCTTCCAGCACGTCGAAAAGGTGATCACTTCCGTTTCATCCCAGCGTGCGCCAAAGGCACTGAGCAACGTCGGAAAGTCGCCAGCTACCACCAGATTCACCGGATCGCCTTCACGCGAACCGCGGCGGTCGGTCACGGCCCGCGGCATCGCAGCCAATCGCTTTCGCAAGTCAGGAATGTCGCATTCAATAATTTCGTTTGAAACACCAAGGCCGTGAAATTCGCGACGTAAGTAATCTAAGTCCAAACCCGGCACAGCCACATTGAAAACAAACTCTTTGACATGATCCGTGCCCAGCAATCGCACATGCACCACTTTGCTGCCGATGTCCAAATTGGTGAAAACAAAACCTTCGGCCTCGTTGCCAGGATGGATCGGCCGCAAGCGAAAAGCGTGCGATTGAAAAAAAGCATCCATCTGGCGATTGCCTCGCCGCGCTCCCATAATTTTGAACGGTAGCATCAAGAGGAACGGCCAAAACCAGAGTGCCATCAGGCCGAAGCCTAGTAGCCGTTTGCCACTGGAAAAATGATTCACTGCGGCAGCTTCGTGTGGCGAAAAATAATTCGGGTCGATGTTAACCAGATTCAACCGATAAGGTGCTTGCCCACGGTTAACAATCTTGATCCATACCGGTTGCACCCCGCGCCGCGCCATCGGCACGCCGAAAAACTTTCGACTTTCAATCGCATCGAGCACCGCCAGCGTGACTTCCACGCCCTCTTGGCTTTGCGTTTGCGCACGGTCCAAAAATGTGCGATCATCGGGCAGGGGAGTATAAGGAACCAATAGCCGTCGAAGAATAGGAACGTGATCGATGGCCATACAATTAAGCTTTTAATTCCGAATGAACGTTTGCAACTCGCAAATAAGGCAGGAAAGGTATTCCGATTAGCACCTACTTAGTAACAAGACGATTAGTGGCTTTAATTCAAACAAGTCTAGCTTTGTAATAGCCGCTTGCGATTGTTGTCGATCGCTTTTTCGATGACTGATTGTAGTGCTTTGCAAGCAAGGCCTTCGTCGATAGGCCGTGACAAGCGGATCAAGGGTGGAGATTGAAAACGATGGATATCAGCGATGACGCCAAACGTCGAGGACAATGACTGTGGGCGGGTCAGATTGAATTTCGAACTGAATGGCGATTGGACCAGCAAACGCTATCCGTATATTGGCATAACGCGATTCACCGAAGTCCGATGGATTATGAGCAAGAGTGCGATCGATTTCATCAAAAATACGAACGAATGTTGCCGGATCATTTTCGCTCGCGAGCAATTTTTGGACGATTTCATCTGCTTCGGGTACCCAAAAGACATAGTGCTTCATCGCAGCCCCATGCCGCGCAAGATCTCATCTAAAGTTCGACCTGGTCGTAGACCCCGGCGCTTCTCCGTTTCCTCAATTGACAGTGGAACTTCAAAATCTGCCGGTGGCTTACCGAATTGGCGATCAGTTGCAAGAAAATATCCCAGCAGCTCTCCTTTTTCATTGCGTATTTCTGCAGAACCATCCACACTGCCAAGTTGATAACAGGCAGTGGTGTCGAGAGTAATTTTTGTCATAACTTTTTTAACTCCATCAACGATAGAAATGCGTTCATTTTTACCACGCATATTTTCATTCTATCGAAGCATGGAGCTTTCGAAAACAATGTGACCTTTTCCTACTTCACCTTCCAATGCCCAGCAATCCAGCGCCACTGCCCGAACACGCCTTGTTTCCAATAGCCTGGGATCCATTCCGCTTGAGGAGCTGGCGCTAACGTGTAATGTCCAGCTACGAATGTCCATCCGTAGCCGCTCCATTCCCAATGGGCAGGAACCCAACTGTAACCTGGCTGTGGTGGCGTAACAGGAACGGGCGTAGGCTCAACCGGCACCGGTGGAATTTCAATTGGTTTGGCAACCACTAATCCTTGTCCCGGATCGGCCGATCCCCAATGGCCTGCAATCCAAACATATTGGCCCGTTTCATATCTCCAGTATCCATTAACCCAGCGGGCATTACCAAACGGAGCCTTGTCCCAATGCCCAGGCACCCATTTCCACTGATCGGGTGTACGTTCCCAATCGCCAGGAATCCATACATGCTCTTGCGATGGTTCAGGTGTAATTATCTCCGGTTTGAGCTCCGGCTCAACAATCGGTTGCGACGAAATAATCGGTGATGCCACGACTGAAGTCGTAGGCACACTTGGTGCCGCAGTTTGCTCAGTAGTGACGGTTGTCGTCGTCGTTGTTGTCGAAACTGGGACAAGCGGTGGCGTAGTCGGTGCTTGTTGAGCAACCGTGGCGACGGGGATTTCTGGTTTAGCGGCAACCGTTGTTTGTCCAGCGGGCGGCGCGGGCAAGCTCAGTAGTGGCGGCTTTGTGCTAACTGGTGTTGCTTCGGCTTTTGCCACCGGCTCAACGGGTGCTGCCGTTGGCGCTGCAGCTGGAGCCATCGCAACCTTCGCAGGTTCACTCCGCGAACATCCCGCGATCACAATCCCAGTAAAAGCAATCGTAAACGTCGTCCGTGAAATTCGTTTCATCAATCTAGCTCGCCTTGGAGCCCTCCATGTTATGAATCCACCATGCTATTTGGCAAAAGGTAAATCTTTTACCTGCTGCCAAAGACAGCAGCTTAGGATGCCACAACATAGGCTGTTTACGAGCGCCGCGGCAAGATCAATTGCCGAATTGGCTAAGCCCCACAGTAGTGGGTGCCTTGGTATCAAGCTGTTCAATGATCACGATCTGACAAGCTAGATGGTTGAAGATACGAAGGGGTATTAGGGAGGTGATAAAACGACACCTGCCTGGATGGCAACTGATGGCATAATTTGTGTGCTAGCAAGGGCTTTTTGTGTTATGGCAAACAACTCTGTAA
>CAZIGP010000032.1:6378-13952 GCA_964538425.1 uncultured Pirellulales bacterium
TTTTTGACCGACGGAAAATTGGTCATTTCTGAACAGAGTTTGTCAAAGTAGAAATAAGCCGATATGCATTTACAAATCGGCTTAAATTCACAATTTAAATTCTGTCTTCATGAGTCGTTCATCTCAAATCGATTGCGTGCGATTCGACTCTCCGATCCCTAGTGTTGCAGATTAGAACACTAGCAAATATTAGGATACGGCCCACCGAATGATACTATCCCCACGTGCGTGCTGGCCGAATGCGCAAACGGTTAGCTTCTTCGTCATTTACGAATATTTCCTGTGCTGGATCGAAGGCCAGTTTGCGATGTAGAATCCAGGAAAGCGCAGCAGCGTGACAGGCAAGATGTGAGTGACGCATTACTTGGGTATTGGTTACCGTGGGTTGTCGTGATTTGACGCTATCGAAGAAGTTGCGGGCATGAGCAGAAACGTCGAGCCCTTTGACTTTCTTGGTTCGAGAGGGAAGTTCGTTCTTGAGTGACTCGCTACTAGTTTCAATCTCTCCCTCATCTCCTGTTTCAACCCAACCTTCTTCCCCAACAAAGCGAACAGGACAAGTGCCCAGGCGAGTGATCCAATTTGGACCTCGATCGCCAAAGGGAGTCTTTAGAAAGTCAAGCACCAACTTTACCCCGTTGGCATAATGGCAGGTGATGTTTGTCGAAGAAGGTTCGTATTCCACGGGCATGGTGTCGTCTGCATGGTTAGCCCATTGGCAAAGATCGACCGTGTGAGCGCCCCAATCGAGGAGCCGAGCCCCGGAGTCGAAATCGTAAATCCCCCGCCAGCGGCCCTGAACATAGTTAGAGTTATAAGGCCGCCAAGGAGCAGGGCCGAGCCAAAGATTCCAATCGACCAGATCGGGTGAAGGAGTTTGCTCGGCAGGAAGCCAATTGTTATCTAATTGTGGAATGTAAACCGAAGCATAGAGCGTGTGAATCTTGCCGAGTTTTCCGCTTTGAGCCAGTTCGACTGCAGTTTGAAAATTCGGCACGCTACGGCGCTGGGTGCCAGTTTGAAAAATGCGGCCCTGACGTTGAAACGTCTCATCGAGTTGTTGACAATTCGCGACGGTCAATCCGCAAGGTTTTTCGCAATAAACGTCTTTACCTGCTTCGGCAGCTAAAATCGCCGCGGGTGCGTGCCAGCGATCGCCTGTGGCAATTAATACGGCATCAATGTCTTTGCGCGCCAGCAGTTCGCGAAAGTCACGATACACGACGCAATCTTCGTTGCCGTAGTGCTGATCCACTAGCTTTTTGCCAGCATCGCGTCGCGCTGCTTGAACATCGGCAATCGCCACGCATTGGACATCTGGCATCGCAAGCATCGCTTTCAAATCATAAGTGCAGCGAGGACCAATGCCGATAACGCCCAGGGTGATCTTTTCGCTTGCGGGGACGTTTCCATCAAGCCCCAACGCCGTCGAAGAAATAATGTATGGTAATGAAATTGCTACAGAGGTTGCTGCGGAGTTCTTCAAAAAACCGCGGCGCGAAACGGACGAACTATTTTTCATGGATGTTGACCTAGAGTAAAGTCGCGTGAAAAACTTTACAAAATAGAATCTCGCTCAAGATTCTGTTTACGTTTATCTAAAATTAATATCCACGGCACACTAGGGAAACCGAGATTGTGGGCTCGATTTATCCGTCATACATTTGACAGATGAATAGATCTGTAACGAAACCGCCGGAGTATCTGAATAGCAGTGCCGGTCGAAATAATGATGTTGATTTCTCGGCGCCCTTGCAACAGGGGGCCGAGCTAAGCATTCTAATCGGCATCGTCAGACGTTGCCATTGCTATTCAGACCACCTTTACGAAGAAACTTGTTCCTTTTAACGGCGAACATATTCTAAAACATGATTTAACGATCGAAGCAGACGGTATCAACTCGTCGATGATTACCACCCTGTGTGTATGGTTTTTGCAAAAATCACGTTGACTACGTCCGCTTAACATCGATCTCTAAATAGATAAATCCGGCTACGTTCTTTCGAAGCGCTCGGCACTGGCTTCCAGTTGAATGGAGTACGATCATACACCAAGAAAATTCGGCCGTCGGGTATTCCGGCCATTCGCTGTATAGGCCGTTGTCTGATGCGAAAGCTGGTGTGCAACTTTCTTCTCTGTATTTACTTTTTCAGCAAGAGGCCAGCTTTTTGGTCATAAAAGATGCACGCTGCTTACTTCGCGATCAACATTCTGGCGAATGGAGAGTTTTAAGAAGACGATTGGCGGTCTTTTAAATCGCTTTCGCTCGATAGTGGTAGATGCGGCTGTAAAACTTAAAATGTGATTGGCGGCGGTGGGATTCGGCCTCTGCCGGCTTTGACGACCGGTGACAGTGTTTGGGTTTATTTAGCGAAGGGAGACAGATTGCCGGGGTCACATCACGAAAAACCATAGTTTTCATCAAAGACGGGCACGTGCGCCGAATCGAAAACGGCCTGGCAATTGTTCCGCAAGATTGAGGCGAGCTGGAAATACAAGACAGTCAAGTGCCTTCTACTGATTTATGATCCTGCCGACCGGCAGACGTAGCCGTTAGGGTTTGCGATAGCTCTAGCAACCGTAGTTCCATTCGCAGTAAGTGTTCACGATTTGCTAGTTCGAAGACCGCAACTCGACTATAGAGCATGATGGCAATTGCAATCACGACGCACAACACACCGAATACTGACCAGGCCAATGCGGGAAGACTGGGCTCCGACACTGCCCGTATAATCAAGAGCAGCGCGACGAATAAACTTCCGGCGGGAGACAATTTGCTGAGCATCAGTCCCCATCGGGCGTCAAAGACTCCGCGCCACAGCACGTAGGCCGAAAACACCGCCATTGCCGCGTTTGCCAAGGTGTAAAGGCTCCAAATGACTCGGAGCGATTCATCGGGAGATCCTTGGAGCACGCCCCATATACCCAACACGATAAATAATAGGGAGCTGCCTAGACCTAACGTCCACCAGGCCCGTCCGCGTGTTGTCAGTTTTGTTGCAAACATAGCAGTCACCTCTTTTCTGAGTTGTTGCATCCGCTCGTCATCCATTTGCTCGGCAGCGAGTAGATGCATTCGCGTGCCACCGAGTTGATTTAATTCATCAGCAATTTGTTTGGACATCGTTCAATGGCCCTCGCATGAGAGTACGCTACGAAGCGCTCGTTTCGCATGAAATAGTCGCGACTTCACCGTTCCGAGGGAAATATCCAAAACCTCGGCAATTTCATTGAGCGATAAATCTTCCAAAAAGTACAATGTCAGCACTTCGCGATGTGCCAGGCTCAGTTGTTCCAATCCGGCGTGAATTTGGGCTGCCTCTTCGGCAGTTAACATCTCCTCTTCGTGGTTCGCCATGGACAATTCGGTTTCTTGTGCGTTGGCTTTAACTAGCAAAGCTGCATCGGCTGCCCGTTGTTTCCTCAAGTGCGCGAGAGCGGCATTTCGCGCAGTTCGATACAAAAACGCGGGCAGCGTTCGTGGCTCGCGGATCTTCGACAGCTTGCGCAAAACTGCGAGCCAGGTTTCCTGGGCTGCATCCCATGCATCTGCTTCGGAGCCGAGCAATCGACGCAGGTAATACAGCAGTGGCGCGTGGAACATTTCCGTTAGTTCCGTGGCCGCCGCTTGATCTCCGCGTCGCCAACGCAGGACCAATAACTCACACCGAAGCAAATCTTTTTCGGTCATGTTGGTCCTTGATCGGGCTTAACCATCCTTCATACCAAAGATGCGCATCGCTTAGAAAAGGTTCAAAACGCGATTGCGATGAAGAGATTTTACCCATGAAACTTTGCCGGAGGCGATTACGCCCTATGCCTGATTTGCCAGAAACTTCAGCGTTTCGCTCCAGGCTTGGTTGGCGGCCTCTGCATTTGCCTTTGACGTTCCACCGAGTGCGTAGCGGAAGCCGGTAATTGCATGACGAATAGCCGTTGGATAGGCGTCCGGCGGTTGATCCGGAAGGCCAATCGCATGGCCGGCGCCCGGGTAAGAACAATGTCGGTAGGGGTAAGGATGCCGGTGATCTTTAAGTCGCTGAATAATTTATTCCGCCATTTGCGACGACGGCCAGAGTTGGTCGTCTGTTCCTGATATGAGCAAAATTGGGCCCGTGATTCTTTCGACGTGAATCGTTGCTGATTGAACGGCCGCAGCGCTGTGCAACGCTGCTTCGAAGCATGGCGTTGTAGCGATTGGGCGACGCATGATCCACTGCGATATGTTCCGTGCCCGTGCTTGGATCGCCGCAAAACCAGATCCCATGCGCATCGTTGGCACGGGCTTTCCGGCGTAAGTCCACGCCGATTTTTTCCAAGCTCGCCATCCGCCAATGGGTCCCCAAACCACAGAGCTTGGGCAGTAGCCGACAACTGCCTTAATTTCTGGAAACGTCGCAGCTAAGAGTAAAGCCAATTCGGCCCCGCGCGAGGCTCCGATCACTGCCAACTGAGAGCAATCGGTATTGGGTTGTGTTGTGAACCAGCGGATGGCGTTCTCAAAGTATTCCAGCGGAATATTAGCCAAATTCGCCGGTAGGCCAGGGTGTCGGAAATAAGCCAGTGCCAATGCTGCATAACCCGCTTGCGAAAGCTTCGCTGCGACATCCGCTGACCACGACAGCCCTCCTCCTGAACCGCCAAGCACGATTACCGGTCGAGCCGGAAGGCAATTCGTCGGTAAGAAAAGTTTTCCGTAGATCCCATCATGAATTACGTCGATCATGCCGCAGCCGCAGCGACCAAGGTGTTTCTGGCTCTGGCGTGGACTTTGACTTTCGTTGGACGACTCCACAATTATCTTTCTTCTCTCGTCGCTATGCGCAGCGGATTCTGGGCAAAGTCGATATGAACAGTCAAGTTTGACGGGAACGCTGGCCCTCGTTGGAAAGACAGGTTTGCAGCCGAACGCCGCAAGCTGTTGCCGAACGATTCAACTGCGCAGCCTACAATCCATGCACTTAGTACGAGCGCAGCTCCCATGATTAGCGACTGCAATACGGCGGGGTGTTTCATTAATAGTGTTCCTTATTTGATTTGGCTGTAAATGTACCGGAGGAAACCTTTTTCGGCCATGATTGTGCTTGATGAAGCTTAGATTTCCTTCATACCAAAGATGCGCGCCGTCTGAGAAAGGTTCAAAATGTGTGCTTTTTCACATGAAAACTCTAATGGCATCGGCCTGGGATTCACGTAAAGATTGATTGGGTTGCGACGAGGATTGTTATTGCGAGCGTAATAGGCCACGTGAAACAAGCTATCATCAAATTGCTGAGGCGTCGGTTTCGGAAAAAGTGATGCTGCTTCGTTCGAATTCGGTGCAAGCCACTGCAGGCGGTAAAGCGTTGCCCGCCGGTATGCTAGTCAGCAAGATAGCGCCACCGGGACCAACACAAGGACAATGAACGAGCTACGAAGAGTGAAACGTAGGCGCATCATAGGGCCGTCTTGGTCCATGGTGTTGTGAAATGAACTGGCTAACTAAGAAGTGCCAAAAATCCTATTAAGAGCGTGCCTGCGGTAATCAACGCTGCTTTGCCAAGTGGTGTTGCGCGTGTGATGATCCCAAGCACCAAGGCGGCAATTTGGAATGCGACGAAAATACAATAGGCGGTCATCCTGAAATTGTGACCGAGTAGTTCTCCGGTCAATGCGACGGCAACGGCAGCGATTACGCCTCCGATGCAAAGGGATAGCGCAAGTTTGTCCAATGAGACATGGTCTTCGCTTGTCATGTAAAAGCCCTCGTAAGCATGTTTGTTCAATAAAGTTCGACATCGTGCGCACAGGGACTAGGGTGCCATCAATTATCGTCAGCATAGACGATTTGTTGTTGCCCTTCGACTTCTTTAATCAATAAAGCAAGCAGCCCGACGGGTAGGCGTCCGGCGGCTTCGGCCCGCTTTGCTATTTCGCCATCCAGCTTGACGACGATCAACACCCCCAAGCCAACATCCAATCGCTTCTGAAGTCTGGGCCACATGTCATCTGGGTAATCTTTAGCCAGTGCGTCAACGTCAGACTGGTCAAAAAAGACAATCTTGCTGATCGCCCCTGGTACAGAATGCTCACGCCCGTCCATCGCCTTGAGTAGTGATCCGGGACCGCCGTTCTTGCGCTCGGCGTCTTTGGAAATGTACAGTTTAACTTTTTCGGTGTCGCGTTCGAAGATCAAGGCTGTGATGGCCTTCAGTGCCACGGCGCGGGATGAGTCTGCGGCAAACGCGGAAGTGCTCAGTAAAAAAGCTAATGCAAAGCCGATAAACATTCTTTTCATGAGTGGCTCCGAAGAATGATGGAAAAGGAGGAGGAATTACAGGAATGAGAGGTGCAGATCTGCAGACAGCACGTAATTCGTCAAGCGAACGATTTTATTGGTACGAGAATTTGATTTTTTTGCATTGGTATGCCTGGCGGACCAGAAAAGCTCTACTTGGCGTTTTGTTCTGACTTAGCACGCGATTGGCTTTTACCAAGCCAATCGAGAACGCCGCCTAAGCCAAAGTAATACAGATCCGGAGTTTTCTGGCCTTCCGATACGCCTGAATTTTCAATTCGGGTAACGAGCACATGGACAAAGGGGGAAGTATCGGGATCACTGGGGACAACATGGACGGGCGAATAATGGAATTTAAAGCCCGCGCCGTTGACCATGACTTCTGCAGAGTTACCCCGAGCGATCGTTGCCCGCACGTCTTCCTTTTTGGCCGCGACTTGAACCTGCAAGGTGATCTCGTCATCATTGCCTTTCAGTAGCTTAATGATGCAACGCGGCTGCTGATCCTCAGGCAACTTAATCTTTGCTTCGCCGCCGAGGGTCATTCGCGCCATCACCGCCCAATCGGTCTTACTAAAAATCGAAGGGGGCTGATGCACCGACCAGGAAGTATCCGAAGCCTTGCCTTCGACCGGCTCGAAGCGTTGGCGTTTGCTCATCGGCGGACTGGAGGACGGACTGCTTTCGGAAGTCACATCCCCATTCTCCGTCCCTCGCAGGCCGAGTTGTTCCACAGGATCGCCAAAAAATGGGCCATAGTAGTGGAGCGTACTGGCACCGACGGGATCCTTTTGAATGTAGAATTTTTTACTGGCAGGCAAGTGCAGCACCTGCGCTGAATCCGGGAAATCGGTGGCGACTTGGAGCGGGATCGCAACAACCTCGGCGCGTAATCGATACTCGCTCTTCGATTCGGGCGCAAGTTCGAATAACTCCGCGAGATAATCGGTCGTAACAGGCACATCTTTAGTCAGCGATTCTATACGATGAGAGCGCTCTCTCCTCAGCAATTCCATGCGATTCGTGCGTTCTTTCATTCGTGCAGCTTTCCGGCGCTCGATCTCAACGAGGTCCCGCTCTTTGGACGAATCCGTTGAATCATCAGGCAACGCTAGAGGATTGGACTGCAGCACGAGTTTGTAGCGAATCTTTACACCGCGCGGTTTTTCTTCCACAACGCCCGTGACTTGCAAGACTCCCATCCCTCCTTCCGATGTGCGAAACAGAAAGGTGACTGGCAACGTCGCTTTCCCAGCGAGTGCCCCTTTGCCGACGAGCGCAATCCCTCCGCCAAAAT
>CAZIGP010000033.1:0-13785 GCA_964538425.1 uncultured Pirellulales bacterium
GTGCCCGGGCCCAGTTGCAAATGTGGCACAGTGTGCGAATGCGATCCTTGCAAAAGTGGCGGCTGCAAGTGTTGCTTGTTTGGTCATCACAGTTGCGAAACTTGCCGCGACGTGTGGCAGCCAAGTTGTGAAGCGACGATGCGCACACGCAACAAGCTTTACAAGTATGAAATCACCAAGAAAGTGCCCACTTACAAATGGGTCGTAGAATATTGTTGTAATCAATGCCAATCTGCCGCCGCAAATGAAGCGGTTGAGCCAAATGCTCCGCCAACCCTGCCAGCGAGATCGGCCAAAGTAGAAGTTGAGCAGCCAGAATCCATGCTGCCGCCAGCAGAACTCGACATGCCAAAGACTGTCGAAGTAAGTGACCAAGACACAGTCACGCCGGCTGCGGCGTTTATCAGATTGCGAAAATAACGAGGTTGCCGAAGCGTTAAAGACGGTCGATAATTCATCGGGCAATCACCGCATATGCATGATTCGCGGTTCGCCTAAGATAATTGTCGCCATTACACACCGGTGAGGATTCCTCGATGTCACTCTCTCAGCGTGAAAAACAGATCGCCGAGGCGGAAGAATTGCTTGGCGATCGCTTGCAGAATGTCGGTTTTGCTAAAGCTTTGTTTTTTGGTACGTTTGCTAATCGCAAGCTGCTGCCGTATCCCGATTTGGTAGCTGATGCAACAACGGCAGCCATGGCGAAAGAATTACGACAGTTTTGCCAGGAGGAAATCGACCCGGTTGCCATCGACCGGGAGGCGAAAATTCCGCAGCATGTCATCGACGGTCTCGGTAAGCTCGGCATGCTCGGCGCATGCTTGCCAAAAGAGTGTGGGGGACGCGGTCTCTCGCAAACTCAATATTGTCGATTGCTCGAAATTTTGGGCGGACATTGCGCCAGCACGGCGCTGTTTGTGAATGCGCATCATTCGATTGGTCCACGCGCGGTGGTGCTTTTCGGCACGCAGGAGCAGAAAGAGCGTTGGCTGCCGAAATCGGCCACCGGCGAATGGATCAATGCCTTTGCACTGACCGAACCGGAAGCCGGCAGCGATGCTGCCAACGTGCAAACCACTGCCACGCCTACGGATGACGGCCGCGGATATCTGTTGAATGGCCAGAAGCGTTGGATCACCAACGGCGGCATCGCCAAGGTGCTCACTGTCATGGCTCGCACGCCAATGCCTCTTGCTTCCGGCGAGCAGGCTGGTGTGAACGTGCTTGCAAGCGACAACAGCAAAGTTACTGCATTTCTCGTCACGCCCGATATGCCTGGCTTCGAAGTTCTCGAAGCTCGTATGCCCAAATGTGGCGTGCGCGGCAGTGCCACCGGCCGATTGGCATTTCGAAATATGTTTGTGCCGAAAGAAAACATTCTTGGCCAGCTTGGCAAGGGGCTAAAAGTTGCCCTCACGGTTCTCGATTTCGGCCGGACTACGTTTGGCGCCACTTGCACCGGTGCGGCAAAATTCTGTTTGCAACGCGCCTCGCAGCATGCCGCCACGCGTGTGCAATTCGGCCAGCCAATCGGTTCGTTCGAACTTGTAAAAGACAAGCTCGCTTATATGAGCGCCGGCGCTTTTGCGATGGAAGCCGCCACCTATCAAACGGCGGCATTGATCGATTCTGGCGAAGACGATTACATGCTCGAAACGGCCATGTTGAAAGTGTTTGCCACCGATACACTGTGGCGGATTATTAACGATACAATTCAAATTTTTGGTGGCAAAGCCTACTTCACCGACGAACCTTACGAGCGCATGATGCGCGACGCGCGAATCAACATGATCGGCGAAGGAGCCAACGATGTGTTGCGGGCATTTGTCGCTTTGGTTGGAATGCGCGACGTGGGTCTAGAACTAAAAGGCGTGCTCGATGCACTTTCCAATCCGCTCAAGCACTTCAGTAAAATCGGCGGCTTCGCAGGGCGCAAACTAGAGTCGCTGTTTCGTTCGCCGGAAGTACGCGTGCACAATAGCGAGCTACAGCCTGACGCCGAACAAGTCGGTCGTAGCGTGGCAGCGCTGGGAAGTAATGTCGAACGTCTACTGCGAACCTATCGCGAAGAAATCGTCGATAAGCAATACCAACTCGGTCGCATTGCTGATGCCGTGATCGAACTTTATGTCAGCGGCTGCGTACTTCGTCGGCTCGATGCTACATTGCATCACACCGATCACAACGGCGATGATCGCCAAACTAAACGCGATCTCATTGCTGGCCGCTACTATTTACGTAGCGCTGAACGGCGAATTAACCAGGCCCTGGCCAATCTCTGGAGCAATGACGACGAGCTAACCACTGAGGCCGCGAATGCGGTGCTGTCTAATTAAATTTAGATGGCATCAAAAGTAGGTCAGGCGCTGAAATCCTCGCTTAAAAGAGCGGGTGTTTTCAAATATTGAGAAGCTTTGCCGGCTATTCGGATAATTTCGGTTATGGGCTGTCACCGTTGCCGATATCAGCCGAGACGGCATGCGCTGAGATTTGCGCGATGCTAGCTTTTCTATCGCGTCTATCGCGGACGACTTTGATGAATTACCCGAGGCGATTTTTTGAACTGCTAGCGGTTGGCGCGCTCGGCGTTGGCTTGGCTTGGTCCGCTCCACCGCATGATGGTATAGCAAAGCCCCAAACTCTGTTAGGACGAGTTCCGGATGTGCCAAGACCAACCATTTCTTCGGTATTACTGCCCGCGCCGCAGTTGGACCGGATGTCAAAAGAGCCTGCAATATTGACTCAAGGTCGCATGACGAAAACAGCGACCTTGCCTAGCGGGGACCAGATTTCAGTATGGTTGCATCGAATGCCGTTTCCAAGTTTGGATATAACTGAACCGCAGGGGCGCGGAGACGCAGAGGTAGCACGGAAGTTGGGTGATGGGAAGGTAAAGTGAGCGGAAGCACGAATAGGTGGCAGGGCGATTTTGAAAGACCACCTCTCAATTGTTCATGCTCATTTGCGTGCGTGTTTCTCAAAAAACTCCCACATCACATCGTTGGCTGAGATGTTCTTGGTGGTTTTGCCTAAGTAGAAGGCCCAAGATGATCGGCCGGGCCAGGTGTGGCCGCCGCCTTCGATTTCGTAGAGCACTACTTCGGAGCCGTCGCGGCCATCGCTGTAAGTCTTGCGTGTTACGCTGGTGCCGTCTTCAACCAAGTTTGGCAACTTTTCAACTTTCGGTTTAAGTTTGCAGTCATTAGCCTTTGCCCAAGTGTTGATCGTATGCGGCACCGAATAAAACTCAGTATGCGATCTGCTTTTTGCCCCACGACCACCAGTGAATGGGGCGTATTCGTCGTCGGTGCCGTGAAAGTGCAAAATCGGCACCGGGCGTTTGGGAGCACAGCTTGCACTTGCCATCGGTCCGCCGACTGCGGCAATGGCAGCAATGCGATTGGACATTTCATCCGCTAGTCGATAACTAATCATGCCGCCGTTGGAAATGCCTGTGGCGTAGATGCGTTTCGGATCGACATTGATGACTTTTTCGACGTCATCGAGCACTGCGCCGATAAAATTTACATCATCGACATTGTGAAGCTTTGCATATCCGCAGCAGTTACCGGCGTTCCAAGTGAATAGCCGTTCTCGCTCGCCAGTGCCGTTAGGATAAACAACGACAAAGCCTGCCGCTTCAGCTTTTTCGCTGAGGCCGCTGAATCGCACCATGATATCTGCATTGGTCAGCCCGCCATGAAAAGCCAGCACAAGCGGCATGGGCTTATTCGCATCGTAGGACTTCGGCACATGAACAAGATACGTGCGGGTGCGGCCGTCAATTTCCAGTGAGCGGGTGTAATCGCCGGGTTGCAACGATTCGAGCGCAGCGAGAGCAGCAAATAAAATCATCGAGGACATCATAATTGCGAACCTCGAAGCGAGAAAGCGGGGCTACACGTTGTACAAATTTTATAGACAATCGTCTGTCCGAGTTTTACCTCTGCGGAGGCCTGAATGTTTCGTGGTCTTTTTAGACATTCAGCCGCTGGCTTTTCCTTTTATAACACTGCCGAAGTTGAATAGCTAAAATTTTGCTTGATTTCGTTCCAGGTTAATTCTAGGAATGCGGGTTTGCTACTGGTTGTATTGTGTGGATTGAACAGGCGAAATTTTTTCGTCGTGGCATCATAACTAACGAGCGAGTAAGCATGATTGTCGCTAATATCTGAATTGACTACGGTTTCTTTCGATGCCAGCACAATGGCTTTACCGGCGTTTTGGGCATTGATGATGCCCGATTCGCTCAGCGAGTAGTCCGATCCCGAATGGCCAGTGACATGGGCGAAAGCATGGCGGATGTGGCCGTTTTGAATGCCCGTGTAGCTATTGTTGTTATCTTGATTAATCCAGCCGGATTCGTTGATTTGCATGTAGGCTTTTTCGGCCAGCGCGACCCAAAGTTCATTGGCACTGTCGTGGAACAATCCACCGCCCCAGCCGGCAAAGTGCGCCGTGGCATCGGAGTCGATCGGCAACATGCGATTGACGGTAACATACTCAGACGAACTGCCACGGAAGAATCGCACCGTAAATGTGCCGTCACCGTTGTCGTAAAACATATTCAAAATATCTGCAGGCTGATGCTGAGCAGTCTCTGCTAGGACCGCGAGGAAATAGCAATCTTTCGCATCGCGACCTTGATCGACGTCGTTGAAGTTGATGCCGTTACGGAACAGGCTACCGCTCATATTCACATACCAAACGTCGGCAACGCCCGCGATTGTCGGTAGATCACCTCCTTTGAACCACTTGTCGACCAAATTGGTGAGATGTTGGCCGTTAACTCCGGCAGTACTGTTTCCCAGCGACCCGCCTTGAGACCATTGAGTTGCCCGATCGCCGTTGACCACTTTTTTAGCCAAGTTGCGAACGCTGTCCCACATCGTCAGCTTTGTACTAATGAGATCTTTCAGGTCATTGAATTCATTGGTGCTAACATAGTTATTGGTTGTGATGGCCGAATAAATCTCGAGCATGTCGTTACGTTGCAATGACATATCGCGATAGAGTAGGCGTGCAAGCGAACGGACGCTGGCATCGTCCAAGTTGCGATCGAACCAGTCGAATGTTTCAAAGCCATTGACCAGCACGCCGCTGACACCGTAGTCGATTTTAATGGTGTTTGTGCCCGAGTTGTCCGTGATATCGTCAAGCCCCCCACCGCCAAAAATCCAGTCATTGCCGGCTTCGCCGTAGAGGAAATCGGCATGGCCGCCACCGTGAATGCAATCGCTGCCAGCCCCACCAAGGATCATATCGATGCCGGAGTCGCCGAAGAGCGAGTCCATGCCGCCTTCGCCCCAAATCATGTCGTCGCCCAAGCGGCCATCAACGAAATCGTTGCCTTCACCCGCCAAGATTACATCGGCCGCCGAACCACCTAGGATGACGTCGTTGCCATAGCCGCCGTTGGCACGCAGCTTCACTGCAGATTTGTTGTTGATGAAATCGTTACCGCCGTTGCCATTAAAAATGATTTCGTTGACGCCAGGATAATCGAAAATGGTTGGCACGGTTGCAGTACCAGCTTTGTAAAACGTGGCGCTAGGTGATGCCGTCAACGTATAGGGTTTCAATCTAAATTCTTGGATCAACGGCGTACCGGTATTTTTAAGTTCGATGCGTACGACGTCGTCGGAAGTGGTGAGCGTGTTGCGATTGTCGATCGTAATATTGACGGTATCGGCGTGGGAATTCGAACCTTCGATCGTGATCTTGCCGGTGGTGTTATCGAACAAAATATTACCAGCAGCCATCATGCGACGGTCTTCCATTAACTCAAAACCTGCCATCCGATTCAGTTTGAGTGAGTGCCGCAAATTACGATTTAGACGAGCAGCGAGCAAGGCGCGCTTCATAGCAAGAACTCCTGAAAATACCCCAGGTACATACGGGGCCTAGTTTCGGTAGCGCACTCGGCTGCGAATTGTTACAAATAGCAGGTTCCGCTTGACTGGCGGGACCTACGGGGGAGCCCTCGACGTGTAGCCGACGGATGCTATAATCGAATTACCGACTGCGTTCGGCAGCATTTGTTGGCCGAACCTCTCAAACACTCAAATGACGCGGGGTGGAGCAGCCCGGTAGCTCGCGAGGCTCATAACCTCGAGGTCGCAGGTTCAAATCCTGTCCCCGCCACTTTTAAAAAATGAGCCCTTTGACAAGCATGTCGAAGGGCTTTTTTATTTAAGAATGAGTGTGTAATTCGTGTGCCGTTCGCGTTCAGACATAGTCAGCACCCATGGCGTTCAGACCGTCGCAACGTACGGCATCCATACCGGAGGTACTGTGTATCGCATGGATGACGTTTCCATTGCGCTGCGTCTCTCGTGCGAATTGCCCAACCGAAGTGATTTCGAAGTCCTCAGCCAGATTGAGCGACGGGTGAAGAAAATCGTGGGTGTCACGAGCTAGGCAGGTTAGGCTCTCTAGCCTAGCATGCTTCTCTGCGATGCCAGAAGTTCAGTCGAAGAGTCAGGGGGCTCAGCCCCGCTCGCTAATTTTCCTACTTTCTGACGAAGCCCTGCATGCCTACCGAATATACGAAGATCTCTGGCGGCACAGTCTACGATCCGGCGAACCGAATTGACGGACAGGTACGTGATCTTTGGATCGCAGACGGCAAGATTGTTGAAGCCCCTACCGATCCCGCTGTGACTCCCAGTCGAACGATCGACGCCTCCGGGCTGGTTGTGATGCCGGGTGGCATTGATATGCATTGCCACATTGCCGGACCGAAGGTCAATGTGGCTCGCAAAATGCGCCCTGAAGAGAAGCGCAAAGGCGAGCGGATGCAGCGGACGAATATCACCCACAGCGGCACGATGGGCAGCGTCCCCAGTACATTTGCCACAGGCTACAAGTACATCGGCATGGGCTACACGTCGGCTTTCGATGCCGCAATTCCCCCACTCGGTGCCCGGCATGCTCACGAAGAATTCGAAGACACTCCCTGCATCGACAAGGGCTTCTATGTCCTGATGGGCAATAATCACTATGTGATGCAGTCGCTGCAGCGAAATGAACCCGAGCAACTAAAGGGGTTCATCGGCTGGCTGCTCTCATCGATCAAAGGGTTTGGCACAAAACTCGTGAATCCAGGCGGCGTCGAAGTCTGGAAGTCTCACCAAGCGGGCAACGTTAGTAGCCTGCACCAAAAAGTCGATCATTTTGGAATCACTCCGCTGCAGATCATTCAAGGCGTGGCGAAAGCTGTTGACGAACTCCACTTGCCTCATTCAGTTCATATTCACTGCAATAACCTCGGGATGCCCGGCAATTGGACGACAACGCTAGAAACGATGAAGGCACTCGAAGGCCACCGCGGACACATTACGCACGCTCAGTTTCACAGTTATGGCGGTGGTGATGCCGACGAGAATACTTTTAACAGCAAGGTCGCGCCGCTTGCCGAGTATGTCAACTCGCACCCAAACTTAACGATCGACGTCGGCCAGGTACTATTCGGCGAGACAACTAGTATGACGGGCGACGGACCGCTGGGTTACTATCTCTCGAAGGTCTACGGTGGTAAATGGTTCAGCGGTGACACCGAAATGGAATCGGGCTGCGGCATCACTCCCATCAAGTACAAGAACAAATCGCTCGTCCATGCCCTTCAGTGGGCGATCGGTTTGGAATGGTATCTGTTGGTCGAAGATCCCTGGCGAGTCGTCATGAGCACCGACCATCCGAATGGTGGTTCATTCCTGGCCTATCCTCAGATTATCCGTTTGTTGATGGATCGCACCTATCGACAGGATATCCTGAAAGAGTGCCATTCATTGGTACGTGAACGTTCTCAATTGGGCGACTTGAACCGCGAATACACATTAAATGAAATTGCCATCATCACCCGTGCCGGCCCTGCGCGCATCCTTGGCCTGAAAAATAAGGGTCACTTGGGCGTTGGTGCGGATGCTGACATTACGATCTATACGCCTAACGAGAACAAAGAGACGATGTTCGAATTGCCCCGGACGGTCATTAAATCGGGGCAGATACTGATCGACCAAGGGGAAATCCGTAAAGTGTTGACTGGAAAGACGATGCATGTCGCCCCCACCTACGATCATGACATGGAGCAAGGCATCCAGGACTGGTTTGAAAAGTATTACTCGATCCGCTGGAGGAATTATCCTGTCGATCTCAGCTATTTGCACGAATCGGAAGTCGTTCCAACGGCGATGTAAGAGTATCTGGCTCTGCCGCGCAATGCTCAATTCAGAATCTGTATCCAAATGACAAGCGCAGCGGTGATATAGGATTTTCTTTCATTGTTTTTTCATGACCATGAATTTTGGCTCTGGCCAGGGCATACCGCTGCCTTACTGAAATCGAAAATAATTTTCTAGATAGGCAACTTCAACAATTCTGCCAAATCAATAGGTCCCAAGTTGCAGCAGAAATTAGGTTTCCAAATCAAGAATTCTATGCTTGAAAAATCTTATGGCGTCTGGTTGCGGCCACTTCAGGCCACTTTCAAGTGTGGAACGGGCCTTTTTTCTTTCTAGCCCATGTTCAATCCGCCGCCGAAGAAGTCGGGCGAACTGGCGATGTAGTAGTCGATTAGATCGCCGGTCAAGGCATGGAATTTCTTAACGCGGTATTGACTGCGTCCATCCTGGCCTTGCGTGGCCAGCACTTCGAGGATGCCATCGTCGTCCAAATCTCGCAACGTTACATGAACCGGGGAATTGGTCACGTCGCTTGTTTTGGTAAAGGCGCGGAAAGTATTGAGTTGTGCGCCCCTTGAGCTGAAGACGCGAACGGTTGATTTACCGCCAGAATCGGTTGCGGTGATAATTTCAGCAATGCCGTCGCCATCGACATCACCGGCAGCAACGTTGATGCCTTTGTTGAATCCCGAGGGATCGAGAATCGTACGAATTCGTCTTTCGTCAGCGCCTTGGACATTGAAAATGCGCCAGCGTGCTTTGATGCCCGCTCCGCTGCCGACGACGATTTCGTTTTGCTTCTCTCCTTCTTCGTTTTCTTTGCCGTCGAAATCACCAATGGCGATGCTGGCTCCGCCGATGTATTTCGTTTGTTCGGCAAAGGCGTTGAAAGTGTGGCTGCGTTTGAACGTGACCACGCCGTCGTTGGCCATTGTGCGATTCTTGAAAACTTTGACAGTTGCAGGGCCCAAGCTTGGAACAAGCACAATGTCAGCATGACAATCGCCGGTTACATCTCCCACGACGACGTTCACGCCTCCTTTGAAATTTTGGCCGTAAGTATCGGCGGCGGCGATGGTGGTGATGAGCGAGCCTTGTACGCCAATTTGCGGTCGGCCAGCGAAAATTTTGATTATCGGGGCCGTGTTGCGGCCGGGAGCGATAATGAGGTCACGCAAGCCATCGCCATCGACATCTCCCATCGCCACGCGAACGCCGAACTTGTTGTTCGCTCCGTAAGTTAGTTCAGGGGCGATCTCAAACAACAATTCATTCGTTTCGCTGTCCCACACCTGTACGCGAGGCTTCGATTTGCCGTCTGTGGCCACTTCGGCCCCGATCGCCACCCATTCCACGTGGTTGAATCGTTCGATGCTCTCGAATTTCACCGCCTTATGCGGGCTGGTAAAGGTCCATTGTCCGGTGCCTCGCTCGGTAAACGAAATGCGGCGGCCGGTGGTACCTGTGGTGATTAGTTTGAGGAAATCGCCATCCTCGGCACACACCGTTCCCGGAGCTGGTAAATTGCCGTCGATGTAAAACTCCGTGTCGAGGCTTGGGTGAACTTCGATCGTGTTGCGGGCATCGGTACAATCGAGCCGCAAAAATTCGCTGGTGCCGTCGTAGCCCAATTCTTTGAACGTTCGTGCTGGCTGATCCGGCGGAGCATCGTCAGCATTGGTCGAAGTGACGGATGTGGGTGTGACGATGTAATCGACCAGCAGGGTATTACCTGCATCGTTGACGACGATGCGATCCACGCCCGCGGCGCCGCTAACATTTACTTTGCCTTGCAGTGCATTCAAATCTCCATCGCCGATGATGAATTTCTCGTCACCAACGTTGCCTTCCACTTTGGTAACTGTATTGATTTTTGTCGCTTTGACCTGAAATTCTTCGCTGCTGGTGTTCGAGCCGCGGATGATAATGCCGTTGTCCTGATCATAATTCGTGAAGACGACCGAGCTGGGCAACGACAAGAATGCCCCGTTGCTGGCGGCTTTGTATTTGATCGGCGTTGCCGTCAAACCGCCAATCGACGAAAAGCCGTCGCCGTCATCTTTCATCACGATGGGATTGGTCGTCGTGCCGCCGAAATTGCTGACGACCAAACGATTAGCCCCGCCGCCGCCCGCATCGATTACGAGCGATCCGAGAATAGTGGTCAAATTGCCGTCGTTATTGATGCCAGCTTGTGATGAAACGCGGAACAGGTCACTATCTTCATCGCCATGAAGCTCCACTGGCGTGGCGACAGCGACGGCGCGAATGTTGAAATGGTCTTGTCCTGCGCGTCCTTCAATTAGCACGTTCTCAATATTGCTGTAGGTGATTTCCTCGCTTGCGCTTTCGGTGATTTTGCCTACGACGACAAGAAACTCGTCATCGTAAGCCGTGCCGCGCACCGTGAGTGAGTCATTATTACCCTGCGTATCGGTAATCGAATACTTTGAACTGCCGGTGCCGATCACTTCGATGATGTATTTATCATTTCCATTTTCACCGTGCAGATTAATTTCGCCGGTCCAACGCTTTACAGTAAACGTATTGGCGCTGTTGCCACCAGTCAGATCGATTACCTCCATATCGAGGATCGTATCGGTGCCGTTGCCCGTCAATGTCTTGAAGTTGAGCGACCAATCGTTATCGGCGATTTCATTGAGTGTGTCGCGTCCGTCACCGCCAGAGAGCGTGTCGTTACCAAGCCCACCCGTGATGCTATCATCTCCTACGCCACCGTCGATGTTGTCGTTGTCGTCGCCGCCGTCAATGACATCTGCCTTTGTGCTGCCGCGCAAAATGTCGTTACCAGCCGCGCCATACATAAGGACTGCACCCTGACCGCCCGTCAAACGGTCGTTGCCTTCACCGCCGTAGAGAACTGCCGGTGCGATGGTGTTAACTAGATCAATGGCGTCGTTGCCGGTTCCCGCGTCGGCGACAATCGATTTCACCCCCGAGAACTTTTGAGAGACGCCAAAGGCAAACACTTCCACCGTTTCTCCATCGGGATTGGTTGGCAGGCCGGTAACGTGCTCAACGCGATAAGTCTCGTTGATTTGGTTGGGTTCAATCTTGCGGTAATTCGGATCAGCCGCCCCCACGTACGATCCGACATTCAAACGCAACGTGCCGTCGGGCAGCAAGTAAGCCAGCTTGGGATCCTTCACTTCCGGCGGTAAGCCATTAGTATCTCCCACACACGCATAGTCAAAACTGAAGATGGTCTCAGGTCCCACGGTAAATAACGTCTTATCCCATTCAGCAGTCACATCGGTATCGATGATTTCCGTGCCGACAATGGCGTTGAGGAAACCGGTGATTTCTTTGACAACTGGAATTCGCGCTGTCACTTCGGCGTGGATCGTGCCGTCGCCGGAGAGTTCGGTCTTGCCGTCCGCATCGAAGATGCACTCGCCTTGATCCAAATCGGAAAGGCGGAAGCGAACATCGTTGCCTTTGAGATTCACGGTCAAATTACCACTTAAGTTGACTCCGACGGCAACCGAACAGGCAGCGGATAACGGTAAAAAGGCATCGCCTAATTTGGCGGCCCAATCAGGCGGGTCGACGCCAAGTTTCTCGACCAAGTCGGAAGCTTTGAGCGTGGCTGTCGTATTCACTTCCAGCCGCAAAATACGATCGGTAGGATTGTTTTGCTCGTCTAAGCCGGTGATGGTTAGCAGGGGTTTGGTCGTATCGATGTATAAGCCGTCGAATAAGTCATCGATGCTGCCGCCATTCAGTAGCTGTACCAATCCCTTGGCGTCGTATCCCACCGTGAGGTTGCCGGAGATTTTAAAACCGGTGATGAGCACCAGGTTCAGCGTTAGTGTCGGGCCAAAGGGTGGAATTTCGACGGATGCCAATTCCTGAGGATCATACGGCGAAGTATAACCCATTTCCGGCAAGGTAAATTCAAAGAGCTTGGCGGTGTCGTCGGCGAGGAAGAATTTGAACAACTCGCTCGGATGCGCAATCATGCCGATGTCTAGGCCCGTGCCGCTGGGCAGGTCGCTGTTCAGATTGCTGCTCAGCTCTTCGAGCACATCGGTTACACCGGGAACCGCGAGATCGAGCTGCTGAAAAACATTCGTGGCCTCATTCGGCGTCCCCAAGAAGGCTTGTACGTTTTGACGCACGTCTTGCATTTGGAAGCTGCCGAGTTCCAAGTCCAGGGCCGACGTGGCTGAGTCGGCGTTCTCTGCCAATTTAATGAGTTTCAACACCACATCAAAAAACTTTCTTTGCTCTGGCGGCAGATTAAGCAACTCGTAGAGCGGCTTGTCGACACCGAACTTGGCCAGATCTTTGAATGGCCTCGATTCCAGCGCCTTGGCGATTGGCTCCAATGGTCCGGTAAAACGATGAATTTCCTCGAGCGCCGGCTGCAAGATTTCGTCTAAAAATCCGCTTTTAATTCCCAGCTTAATCGCGTCGAATTTCACGACTGGCGCGCTGGCGCCGAATTGGGTAATCGATTCAGCTTCGGATAGCCCACCGGTGAGTTGCCAATCCAGGCTAAAGTTGGTTTTCAGCGTCGGGTTGAAATCGAAGTCGCCGGAAATCGCGAAGGCGACGGTGATTCCCAAATTTACCTGCGCGCGCCCGGTAATCGTGCTTTGAAAATCGATGCCACTGGGCATTTCAACGGTATGCAGCTTGCCGTCAGCGTCGACCAGATTGGCGGCATAATTCAGTTGCAGCGAATTCTCGCCGGCAGTGTCTACATCAAACGAGAAGAAACCCACCTTGCCGGATATTTCACTAGCATCCAGAACGTTAATTTTCGCGTGAATCGCCAGCTCGTCGTTTGTCGAGGCGGTGTTAATATAGAAGGCGCCCGTGTTGGTAAGCCCGATTTGGAGACTTGCCTCAAACCACAATTTAAGTTCGGCTTGCACATCGCCGGAGAGCTCGATACCTAATCCCGGCAAGCCAAGCGAGTCGTCGATGTCGATCGTCGCGCTGAAAGCGTTGGCTTCGGTGCGAGCAAATTTTAATAGGTATTCAACCGCATTGTCCGTTACTGGATTGCCGAATACATTTGTGATGCTGACAGTGAAGCCACCTAGATTGGCCGTAAAGACATTCCGGAAGTCAAGATCTGCAGGATTGGCGCCCAAGCTATTGAGCGGGGCGGAAATAACATCGACATACTTTGAGAAGATTTTTGTCGCGTTATCGGTCGCCGCACCTACTAGTTCGCGCAGGGCATCTTTCACGATTGGCAAATCGGTTTTGAAAATTTGATTCGCAATGCCGCCTGTTTGCAATTGATTGAGCGCATTGGGCAGTGCACTGGCAAAAGTCTTGAGATCGACCGCCAGCAAGCGGCGATGTTCCAGTTGCTCAAAGGTTCGATTGTTCGTTAGCGAAGGAAGGCGAGTTAAACGGTTCGGGTGACGGCGCGCACGGCGGCGGTGCTTTTTGATCATTGGACAAATCGCACTGGAGGCGAATCGTTGGGAAATTTGGGAAGACTTTTCTCTGAATACCGCTCAAAGAAGTAGCAACGACTATAATGGCGCAGCTCGTAGGGGGCAACTAAGCGCTCAGAATTTAAAAGAGCTGGGCAATTTATGACCAGTCTCTTGAGTGG
>CAZIGP010000034.1:0-12004 GCA_964538425.1 uncultured Pirellulales bacterium
AAATGACTCCGCCGGCAATCTGCAAGTGCTTCCAATCCGTGGCAAGCAGTTAGACCTGCATAACATCGGCCGGTTACTCGAGCCAATTAAACCTGGAGAGTTTGATTTAATCATCCTCGATGCTTGGTATAGGTCGTTACCGATCGACGTTTCGGAAAACGACAACGGCGGCGTGATGCGATTGTATAACACAATCGACAGTATTGCCGACCGTCTAAATTGCGGGTGGGTCAATGTGCATCACAGTTCAAAGGGCCAGCAGGGAGATAAGGCGGTAACGGATGTTGGCAGTGGGGCTGGCTCACAATCCAGGGCGGCTGATTGCCATGTTGCCCTGCGTCGACATGAAGAGGATGACGTCGTCGTGCTTGAGGCTGCCGTTCGTAGCTTTGCACCTGTGAAACCACTACCGCTCCGATGGGCATTTCCATTGTGGTCGCCCGATGAAACGATCGATCCGGAGAAGCTAAAGGGGCGTCTAAACGTCAAAGAGCAGAAGCAAAATGCTGCCGACAACGACGGCATGGAGAAGATCATCGCCGCATTAAAAGATGGGCCAGCAACCATACGCTTAGTCCGTGGCCGAACTGGATTCGGCAAAGGCAAGGTCGAACGGCTATTGGACACGCTTGAATCAAAGGGCCGAGTGAAATGGTCTGAGGTCGAAGTGAAGGGCAACCCATGCCGACAGTATGAGGTTTTAAACAACGTTACCCAAACTACCAACGGCAATCCACATGACAACGGATATCTGGATTTTTAGACCACGTGGTATGACGTGGTGTACCACGTACCCGTACCACGTTACCGCGTACCAGGGGGGGCGTGGTGTGTCTCCCTTAAAGGGAGACCGTACCACGTACCACGTCCCTGGGTACGTCCCGCGAAC
Organism: uncultured Pirellulales bacterium; assembly: GCA_964538425.1. Taxonomy (GTDB): domain Bacteria; phylum Planctomycetota; class Planctomycetia; order Pirellulales; family JADZDJ01; genus JADZDJ01. The sequence goes on from CAZIGP010000034.1 coordinate 890, forward strand.
CTGGTACATACCGAGAGACCGTACCACGTCCACACCCGAGCCATCGAGGTTGGCGAGCGCCGTTGAAAACCTTCAATGGCTGTGTAGGCCATGTAATAGATCAAAGGGATCGCTGACAATGAGCATGGGTGAGTTCGTGTCTATGTGCACGAGAGTCGCAAAATATTTTTTAGGTTCTTCCGGCACCCCCGGTGCGGTTGCGGTTCACCAAAGCCCCGAAATCAAAACAGAGAGTCCGTCCGCAAACAAACAAATAATCCCGAGGTGATCTAATGCCAAGACGCAGAACGATTTACGTTGACGAGATGAAACTACTAATTCGCATCGTGAAGTATTTTGATGACACCCAAGCATTCCTACTCGAAGAAGCCGAACGACTTCATGCGGAGTATCAAGCTGATCGATCGGATTACGAGAAGTGGCACGATTGCTGTGCCTATCGCTCAATGCACAAAGAAAACGTTGAGTTTGGCATCAAGTACGACCTGCCCGCTTTTGCCGGTCGCGATCTAAGGCCCAGTGAACGTATTCGGCACCAAGAGGCAATACGACGCCTCAGTGACCACGGGTTCGTTTGTTTGTATGGCGACCGAGCTTCACGCGTCCAAATCACAAATGCCGGCAGAGAAGCAATGGAAGCCGGGAAATCGCTTAGCAAATAAACGTCTATGTCTGACACCTCGCAACCTACTACACCAACGATCCACGCTACCCAGGTTCGTCCCGGCGATCCATGCCAGTGCAACGGCTGCGGCGGCTGGTTGGTAATCGATAGCTGTAAGCGTCGTGGAGAGCTTGCTGTGAGGTACGTCAAGTGTCATCTCTGCGGAAATCTCCCACCGGGTGGGAAACAGATTCTCCCCGGCAATTCGGTACCAAGGCGACGACCCAGAAACCGGACTAATTAGTCCGCATTAGTACACTGCTACGGTTGCACAGTTATTGAGGTCAGATAGGATAAAAATTGACATGAGTGAAGCAAAGAAAATACCTCAGGATCTGCTTGACGAGTGTGAAACGCTCGCATTGCAATTGGCTCCAGAACTAGGCGCATCACCTCTGTACTTCGTGAATGTGCCACTAGGCCATCCACGACAAGAGACATGCGCCGCCTTTACATCGCGTGGTGCGATTAACTTCTCCATTCGGCATGAGTTGATTGCAGCCGGTCGTTATCGCGGTCCGGGCCCCATGATCGCGTTTTGTGATAACACCATGTGGCGAACGGCAACTCTGGCGGTTGCCCTTCATGAAGTTAGTCACAACTTGCCTTATCAGCAGCCCCAAGCAGATTTCGAACCGTCCGAGGCGTTGCGGAACTTGCAGCGTATCTGCATTGAGAATCAGATCGCCGATGACAGTAAGCGATTAATACGCCCTTGGAATGGTGACCACGACCTTGGTTTTATCCGTCGCTGCCTTCACCTTCATTGGCGGGCTTGGCAGATTGGTTACGAGATCGGAGCCGGCGACATGTATTTTGCAGGTAATTACTACGGTCTTAGTCCGCACTGGATGTACCTGCATGCAATCGGCATCGAACCCCAGCGCATGGCTAACGAGAGTTTTGAGGCGATTGAAGCGGAGCCGTACCCGACCGAATTTATTGAACTGTGGCGTAACGACGTGGGGCGGTGGTACCGCACCCACCCCGAAGCCCTAACCACCCAAGGAGAAGTTGTATGAGTTCTGTATTTGAAAAACTGTCGCAGCTCGAGGAAACCGCCGAGGGCGATTATTGGAAGTTGGTGCGGAAGCTCGCAGAGGGTGGCGATGGCGAACTGGACCGTACCCAGCAAATCCTTTCGTTGACCAGTCGCACTGCGAACGATCTTCGAAGAGACGTTTCAACGCATCAACATTATCAATCGCTGTTAAATACTAAATCTGAAGTGGAAGCTGCAAACGCTGAACTGCCAGCGCTCCATGCCAAAATCGCCGCAATCGAGACGAAGATGGAGGCAGCGCGTGTTGCGGGAATCGATGAAGCCGCACCGATCCACGTTCGGATCGGAGAGATCCGGGCTCTGTCCTTAACGAATACTGGCGCAACTAACGAACTAGCACGGACCAAAAAACCCAAGTCGTGGAAGGTATGACAATGGCACGATCAATTAAATTACGAGGAATTTCTGGACCGTCTCGTAAGGTCGAGATCATCGACGAAGAAACCGGAACAGTTGTGGGGCAATGCTTTTCCGATGAAAGTGGCCGCTGGGAAATCAAAGCGGCGGCCGTTTCTGACGGTGCTTATAGTCTGCGGGCAAAGGCGCATGATCCATCGGGAATCGTTCACTGGTCGCGCACTATGAACGTCGCGGTTCACGGCGAGTCGATCACCGTTGACGGTCAGGCGATCGATACAGTGGACGAAGGCGAGGAACCGGAATCCGATTCAAGCAATGAGTCAGACCAGATAATTGCCGAGCGCCTTTATCAAAAAATGGTTACGGCCGCATCCGGCGGCTTCTCTTTGTTCGACCCTGATTCATTCAATTTGGTTCTCGAAGCGTCTGGGCATACTGCCGAGGAATTTGAAGAAGCCGTGGAATCGCAGCAACGACTGAACTATCTCGAGGCCGCAACCGCTTCGCTGGAGCGACAGAGTCGCTACGAACGGTTCAAGAGCAACTAAGAAAGGGACGCGATTGGGACGACTTCGATAGCGATGTTTACAAACAAAAGTGACTCGATCGCATTGGTGCAATTGGCTTGGAGCCATGACAAGACATTACAAGCTTCCGGAGTTTCTAACTGAAGAACAGCTAAGGGCTGCCAACAACCGGCGCTATGTTGGTTATTGCAAGCTATGGCGCAAAAACGGGGACGAACAATGGTATCGACTTGTGAACCGTGGCCAGGAAATGGATTACGACGATCCGCGCCGGGCCCAATCGGTTCGGGGAGTTTAAACGACAGGGTGAAGAAATGAAGGGAACTATTACCAAGGTAGTCGTAGGCCGTGGTTTCGGGTTTATCAGACCAGACGACAAGAGCGGCGACATCTTTTTCCACGTTCGTGATTTGGATAGGTCATTGCCGTTCGATGAGCAGCTGGCGGAAAGACGTGTTGAGTTCGAAGTTGTGAACGGAGGGCGTGGTCTGAAGGCAATCAATACCCGTGGCGTTTGACAGAACTCGGTGTGTTGCCGGGCGCGGCTTTTGAAACTAGGAGGTTGCAGATGAAACGACTTTTACTGTATGCCGCCTTAGCTTGTCCGATCATCACGATGATCGCGCGACACGGCACCGCAGGCATTGTGTATGGCATAGCCGAAAGTGTGCTGTTCCTTGTTTTGCTCGGCATCGTCAACGCTTGGTGGAATCGCATTCCCGTTTGTGAAAGTGTGGTGATGGGATTCGATTTTATAATTTTCAGACCTTGGCGCTATCGCTGGTGCGATAACTGCCGGCGTTTTCATCCCAAGTGCTGCTGGGGTGTTAAATGAGCATACTTATGGCGGCTGCATCGTGTTGCTGCGGACCAACGTGCAGCACAATCTTTCGATCTGTCGACGAGACTCATCCATTTGAAAACCCCAGCGTTGAAGATGAGGTCAATCCAACTCACTGGACTGTCGAAGATGGATCAGCCGAGGCTGACGGCGCGCTGTTCTCCGAACTTAAAGAAATTAGAGTCATCAGTGCAGGTACTGTTGTTAAATCCACACACCCAGTTACTAAACCTTCTAGCTGTCGCTGGGCGATCATTGCTGCTACGCGAGGTAATGATGAGCCGACCCTAAGAATCAATTACGTTGACGACAACGAATGGTATGAAGTGCGTTTCGAGGCAACTGCTGATGCTCCGGCAATCGCAATCTGGCGCAAGACGCCGATCTTAAACGGTGGCGTTCCGTTCTGTGAATATCGAAGAAAAAACGAATACCCCGGATATAACCCTGCCACCCACAGCAGTTTTGAGCTGCGTGCTAGTCTCTGCCGCGGCGTTCTGCTCTGCTCTGTGAGTGGCCAGCCTTATTTTCTATGGGACTATTCGGGAGATAATCCAGACCATGACGATGACGGTACGGCAACGTATCGGCCTTTGGAAATCTCGATAGGAAATGAAGACGCCGACGCCGTTTCTTTTGATTCAGGCGATTGGGCCTTAGGCGGAACTCCGGGAAGCGACTACATCAGCTTTCGGCAAGTGGAAGCGATCAACACCGATAGAGAAAGTGAAGATATTATTTGTTTGCCGGATACATCGTGCATAGCCCGCGGACTTTTGACGATGCTGCCTGAGCAAATCGATTACACGGTCGAAGGCATTGTGCAAGGTGACGCAACGACCGAAACGGACTTTTGTGACTGCGAATCTTTAGACGGCAGTTACACGGCTTATTACGCCCCAATAACAAACCCGGGAACGATCAGCTTATGTCGCTATCTCAGCGATTCACAAGAAGATTATTGCGAAGGCGCGGAAGCGTGTGATTCCGAGTTTCACCCGCAAGCAATTCTGAATAATCAGGTCGGCGGTTTTGAGGGGCATGTTTTGTTCGGCGTACCAACCGGGTGCACTACGGTCGCCACTTCCGTCAAGTTTCCGGTCCCTGACTTTTGGAAACCACAGGATTTATATGACTCGGTAGGGGTCAATATCCCCGAAGGAGGCGCGCGTTATTGTGATGCCGACGATGTGTTAATGACGATCGATGCTTTTACTTACGAGGCAAGCGACTGTGGAATCTAGCCTAACGATAATTGATTGCGTTTACTGCATCCCTGTTGGCGGTGAAGGCCATCTGTTTTGCGCGTGTCCGAAGGTGCACGCTGCCGGCACGCACAATTTCATTACGACGGATCGACGTGGGAAAATGTGTCCGCCTGTTCGATGCCAGAGTTGTAAATATCGTGAACCGAAAACAGGCGCCAATCCAAAATATCCGTTGCGGATAATACCCGAAGGATTTATTGCCCCTCAGTTAGATAGGACTAAAGTCGAATCCGTAGAATGGCTTGGCCTAGATGTAAATAAAAAATATCCAGGCAACGAGTTGAAGAAGCTTTTAACGGAGCTTGGCTTCAACGAAAGCATGGGTTGCGGTTGCAAGTCGATGATAACTCGGATGAACATTCTTGGCCCGCAAGGATGCCGCGAGCAGATTGAAAGCATCGAGGCAAAGTTAAACGAATCTAAGAAGCTGGTTTCGTGGTGGGATCTCGGCGGCGCGTTTGCAAATGCCGTGCGACTGGGATTGCCAAAAACCGTGCGTGGTTTGATTTTAGAAGCTATAACTAGAGCGGAAAATTAATGTGGACACCGTGTCCAGTTTAATATGCAACCTTTGCTGATTTAACTTTTGCCATCCCGGGGAAAATAAAGTGGACCCGGTAGAGCGTTGACAACTCACCCTCTAAGTGCATCTCACTGGGGGGAATCGCACCCCACTGAACAAGTGTTGACGTGCTCTGAGCCGATGGATAATGTGTGAACGGGCGTTCATACTTATCGGTGGCTTATGGCGATTGCTCACTTAGACGCGGACTGCTTTTATGTCTCGGCTGAACGGGTGCGGTATCCGCATCTGAGACGGCAGCCGGTGGGTGTATTAAGCAACCAAGGCGCATGCGTCATTGCTAAGAGCTATGAGCTAAAGGCCAAGGGAATTACCACGGGCATGCCGATTTGGGACGCGGTGCCGTTATGCCCGAACGCCATTTTCGTGAAGCGTGATTTCGAATGGTACGAAGTCTTGTCGCGGAAGATGCTGGACGCGATTAAAGCGGTGTCACCTATCGTGGAGTATTACTCGATCGACGAAATGTTTTTCGAGTCGGACGGGATCGATGTAAAGCAATTGCAGCAGCGAATCCTACGCGACGTCGGCGTGCCGGTCACTATTGGCGTCTCTAAGACGCGATCGCTGGCTAAGCTCGCATCGGATACCGCAAAGCCCTTCGGATGTCATATCGCGACCAATGAGGCTGACATTGCCGATCTGCTGGCAAATCGTGCCGTGGAAGAAATCACTGGCATCGCGCACAGGAGCCAACGTAAGCTGGCACCGTTCGGTATTAAGACCTGCGCTGACTTCGCCAACGCAGACCGCCGTATCATTCGCCGCCTGCTGACAAAAGTTGGTGAATCACTTTGGTGGGAATTAAACGGTACGCCCGTAACCAAGATTAGCACCACCCGAATTCCGCATAAAGTAATTTCCAGAGGCGGAAGTGTTGGCAAAGCAACCAACGATCCAGTGAAGTGCGAGGCATGGATTATCCGCAATGTGGAGCGATTAATCGAAGCCCTCGATTACAACTTAGTTTTCTGTGAACAACTCGTTCTGCATGTCGAATGGAAGAGTGCAGGCTGGAACGTTCGCCGTGTCACGTTGCCCGCCGCTTCCGCAGATTACAGCATGATTTCCTCTGCTGTTCTTAAACTTTGGAAAGAGATATGGCGCGGCGAAACTCTGGCTTACATGCACATTCTGGCGGAAAAACTATCCAGCCGCCGCTGCTACCAACGTGGCTTGTTCGATCAACCAACGGCACATGCAAAACGACTAGCAGACGCCAAACGAATCATCAATGAACGAGTAGGCCGGTTTGCTTTGAGGAGTGGTGCGACACTACCGTTGACGGAACTATATACCGATCCCGCGAATAACTATGAGGTTTGCGATATAGCAGGGAAAACGTGTTTTTAATGTGCCTAGCTGTTGCCGTACCGATTCACGAAATACCGGAAGCCATGCTCATTGAGCATCGGCTGTCAGAACGCATTGCACAAAGAGACAATGGCTCAGGCCGGGAGATTCAATTCCTTTACCGACACCGACGGCCTTTGTTGCCGGTGCAAGTCGACGGCCAGTTGCGGATCATGGATTGGGGTAGTAAACGGGGGCCGTTGCCAATGGGTGGATGGTGTCATCGGGAGTGGATCGAGGGTGGGCACTGGCAGCACCTGAGACCATCCAAAGCAACAGTGCTGGCGGCGCTGGCATTGGAGAGAGGTGTCTGGTTTCAGGTCCGGGAAGGGATTGAGGCGGTGATTGTTTGCGGCCGAGTTTACCTGTTGACAGAACCGGCCAGCCATTACTACCGGATCATGACGCGGAACCAGCGGATGCCGGTGCTGGTGGGACAAACGATTTAACTTCGAAAGATGCTGAAGAGAGCCGGGAATAGTAGCAGGGAAAAGAAACCGTTGACAAATTCCAACTGTTAGTGCCAAAAAACGGGTGAGTAAACCTCGAGACAGCGTGCGGAATTCAACAGCCGCCGCTGCGCATTTATGTTGAATCGAAATCCCCCATGCCCGGATAGCCCCGTGGAGGCGGTAACGCCCCACAGCGCTCTCGAGCGCCAATCAAGGCTGTCCGGGCTTGGGGTTTTTCTATGCGCTCGTGTTCTATCACGGCGCAGAAAGGATGGCCGTTATGGCATCCGCTACCGTCCCCGAGTCTGATTTTCTACTCTCGTTCGACCTAGATCCCACGGCGTATCCCGAACAGCAACGCATTGCCCGTGAGCTTCATGAAGCCAGCGGCGCTAGTGTGATGTTTGCCCCTATGCACGGTGGCCGCAGCGGCAAAGAGCATTTGTATTTTGTCACTGCCGACTACGAATGCTCGTCGTTCTTCATTGATGATCGCAAGCCGGAATCTCTGCGGGAGCAGTTAATCGATGGTCTCCAGGAAGTGGCGTTTGAATGCGAAAGGCAGGTCCGCCGACTAGAGGCACTAACTGAAGCTGAATGGATTGCGGAGTTTGGCGATCCAGAATTGCCGCGCCGCATCCTCATTAAAGACGGCGACACAGTTGTAGATGTTTACGACGCCGAATGTTTGTATGAAGCACAGGTGTTTATGGAAGAATGGAAACGGCTGGATCAAGCCAGTCCAACCGGCTGTGTCGCTACGATTGAAAATGCCGGCGATGCCGGAAAGGCGGTGACAGCATGAGTAACAACACTTCCACTACTCGCTTACGAAATCGGCTTACTTCTGTCGTGAAGCATCGCGTTGAACTACCGCCACTCCGTGTTGAGGTTTATGACGGGGACGTGTTTTGTCGATACGTGGACATTCCCGACCCGCGTGCCGATTACTGTTCACGATTTAATTTGTTGGCAGAACAAGAAAACCAGCAATATCGAGCCATGCCTGTCGACGGAATTGGTGGCGAAAAGATTCTGGTGAGACGAAAGGAGGCAGCAGAGCTACTTTCAATCTCCGTGCCAACGCTTTGGAAACACTCACAGCCACGGGGTGAAGTTCCCGTCGTCTATTTTGGCGACAAGTTCATCCGGTACAGCGTATCGGCATTGCGTTTATGGTTTAAAACCGTAGCGGTGAAAGGGGGTGTTATATGAGTTCACTGAACGACTTTCTTACTCGCGTTAGTGCCCCTACCGAACGTCGCGTGCAGGTTATTCCCCAAGTCGAAAAGCAAGCGACTATAGAAATCAAACTCGGCGAATTCCTAACCGGTTACATTGACCGTAGAACTGATGTTAAGCCCTCGACCAGATTGAATCTCAAAGTTGCAGCAACGCAATTGATTGCTTATTTCGGTGCGCATCGTTCTCTCGTTTCCATAACCGAGGGCTGTGCCGACGAATGGCGTTTGTGGCTTGCGACCGAAGTTCGGGACGGTGCAATCGTTGTTCGACGCAAGTTGGCTGAAAACACAATCCGCCGATTGTGTGGCCGAGCCAGGCAGTTTTTCTTGGCTGCATTGCGAAAACGGTTAATCTCAGTTAACCCGTTCGGAAATATGAAGCGTATTTTGGTGGGCACGAATGAGGCCCGCGTTTACTTTCTCGATCGTGAAGATTCGCAGCGCGTGTTAGATGCCTGCCCAGATGGTGAATGGCGAGTTATTTTCGCATTAGCCCGCTGGGGCGGCTTGCGTTGTCCTAGCGAGGTTCTTTCGTTGGAATGGTCGGGGATCGATTGGGATCGTCAACGTATGAAGATCCACTCGCCCAAGACCGAGCATCACGAAGGCGGCGCATATCGGTTTTGTCCGCTGTTCCCTGAAGTTCGTCGCGAGTTGTCGGCAATCTATCAGCCTGGCATGACCGGTTATATCGTCAACGAACGAAGGCGGCGGGCTGCACTGGGAATAAATGGTTGGCAAAACTCAAATCTCCGCACGATGTTCCGAGAGATTATTTGGCGTTCTGGTGTGAAACCATGGCCGAAGGTGTTTCAGAATCTCCGCAGCACGCGAGAGACGGAGCTTTGCAATCGGTTTCCGGTGCATGTTGTTTGTGCTTGGCTCGGTCATAGCGCATTGATTGCGCGTAAGCATTATTTGCAAACCACCGACCAGCATTTTTTTGCTGCTACACTCGAAGACGGTGGCGCCGGAAACGGGGGTGCTCTATGAAGAAGCTCTCCGCCTTGCCAGTCGAAATCGTTTCCAAGGCCGATGGCCGCGTTGTTCATCGCATGGCTCTTGCCGATCCACGGGTTTTGTTTATCAAGGCGTTCGCCGAGATCAATACCGATAAGTTTGCTCGCGTGCCAAAGCAACGCAGGAAGGTGGTGAAGCGATGAAGAATCGCAAGCACAAAAGTCGGCCACAGGTGGATGGTTTTTATTTCGTCGAACTTAGAAAAGGCAAGGAAAAAAAGATCGGATATCTTGCCAACTCGCTTCGCCAAGCCAAGGTCTATGCTGATGCGAGTAACTTCTTTGAGGGAGAAGATGGCTGGAAAGCAGTGGCCCGGAGACTCAGCAACCGGGCGCTGCTTGCGATAGGAGGCCAAGCATGACTTACGGCTTCCCTCGCATTTTCGACCCGAACCGGAAGGAATCGCGTCGTAGGCCACGGAAGGTGAAACTTAAGAAAGTTGCCACCCGTCGCAAGGTGGCGATAAATTGAAACCCGCACCCCGCCCGGCATCGGTCGTTCCGGTGCTTGGGCGGGGATGTTTATGCGAGGATTTTTTATGCATCTAACCGACCTCGAAATCCAGTGCATTCACAAACTTGCGGAATGGTACCCGCAACAAACTGGCGCAACTCACGGCTCACCACAGGTTCTGTCTGAGGAATTAGGAATTGCCGAAGCAGACTGTGATCCGCTGTTGCAAACAATGGACGAAATGGGTTGCCTTACGGATGTCGAAGGATGGGCCGGAACGCGATACGGGACATTTGCAGTGACTTCGCAAGCAGTGCAATTGAGCCGCGAATTAAAAGCGGCGGCAGACAAGGCTAAGCACCCTGATCGCGTTGAAGATGCACAATCCTGGGCCAGACGCAATCCGTGGATCGCATATCCGATCATCGCAATCTTGGCACTTGGATTTGTTATTACTTTTGTCAATCAATTGATCGAACTTTTCATGAAATTCGGCTGGGTGAAGTAAATATCGAAAGGTAAACCAATGAACCAAGACTTTTCCGTAACCATCGTCAAATTGGAATCGGGAAGCAATCCAAAGCCGCCAAGCCTCGACGGAAGGTAGCGAGCGGTTAAACTATGTTCCCCGGCCATGTAGCCATGCCATCGTTGCTGCCCCGCGAATGGCTAGCCAAGTGGCCGGGGTTTTTGCTTTATTGGGCAAAGTAGCTGCTAAGAAAATAAAGCACGGCGATTGCAACGATCAGCAGTAGTATCTGACCAAACCGCGTGAGCAGAAATGCCTTCACGCCGTAATTGTACCGCATCCTGACATAAGCCTCATTAGCTCGCGTCTGCCGCGTTCCAGTTGCCAACGCCCTGAGTGTCGAGCGAAGGGGTGAGCGTGCGAGAGAGGCGAAGCCAGCGAAGGATTTTGGAAAGGTATTAACAATGACGCGTATTTGTTTTTATGTAGACGGTGAAAGTCATTTCATTCGTTCAGAAGAGCACTTTAAGGCGAGCAGCAGGACATTAGAAGACGTTTGCCAGTTAAAGCCGCAGATTCAGAGATTTGTTCCTAGGGACGATTTTCCGCGAGAGGGAACCTTGGTTAACCTGCACCGCCCATCAAAGTTTTTCTGGCATCGACAGATCGTCGGTTGGGCGAATGTTCTAAATTCATCCTCTATCGTAATTCGGGGCGTCTATTTTACATCCTGTTGTGGCGATTCCGATGCAATCCATACGGCAAGAGAAACTATAAGGGGTTTCGGTTTCGAGCCCGTTATATCGGTCGAGTTAAAG
>CAZIGP010000034.1:12025-13768 GCA_964538425.1 uncultured Pirellulales bacterium
ATTCGCGCGGATGGCTTAATCGAAAAGCCTAAGGGTGTTGATATCGAATTGGCTGTGCGGGTATTGGAAGATGCCCACAATAACGTGTTTGACACTTGCTGCTTATGTACGAGCGATGAAGACTACATGCCGCTAATCAAGTCTATTCGACGAATTGGAAAGGTCGTCCTTGTTTGCGGATTTCACAGCATGTTGGCTAAGCGATCAGAGTTTACACATGCACCAGACCGTTTTATTAATTTCGAAGATTTTGCGAGTAGCTTGCAATGGGCTAAAGCAACGTGATGTTGCTGAAAAATGTAGCCTAACTGTAGCCAAGTGGACGGATATTGGTGAACGCAGTGAACAAAATAGACGCTAAATCCCGACATAAACGACACGGTGTACACTGGCGGACACCTCTTTTTTGAACTGAAAATCCGTGTGTCACCGGTTCGATCCCGGTCCCGACCACTTCTAAACTTATTACCGGCCAACGAGTTGCATCTCGCGCGATTCGTTGGCCGATTCTGTTTTTGGGTCGCTGTCACCAGTTTGTTACCAACCGCAGACCACGACACTGCCGCCGTCGATTGAGCGTTCTGGCCGACGTGATACTTCATCGTCGTTTCAATCGACTCATGCCGCATTTGCTCCATCGGTACCCGGGGCATTACCCAGCTTGGCGTAGTTGATTGCACGTACATTCTCCCGATTTAATCCACTGGCGAACGGTGTCAGCAGTTACGCCAAGTCGTTTTGATACTTCGACCGGTGATGATTTATCGGGAATGGCTTTAGGTTCTTTCTTTCGCAACCACTTCAAACAATTTTCCATTCGGCAGGCACATTCTTTGGCGTTTTTAGTATCTCGCCAAGGTAAGACAGCAGCAAGCCGAACCTTGTGAAGTCGGAAAGCGTGGATTGAGGCTTTCTTCACTAACAATGCTGCGAGCCGGTGAAAATCATCATCTAAAATGCCCTCGGCATCCCGGTCTAAAGGCATCCATGAAGCCGATACACTGTTTGCACCATTGAGCAAATTGCTGTTTTGCGGCAACTAAATCGTTGGGAGTCGGCATATTGAAAGTTTAACACACCACTGGCGACAGTTTTGTATAATCTTTGTATACATTCAGGGCACAAGCAGGGCGTATCTATGTCGAATTTTTCTCCCAATGAACAAGCTACGAAATGGAAATTCGTACTGACAATTATTGTATGGGTGATTGTGCCAATCGCTTTGTGGTTTTTGCTAATACACCCTGCAATTCGCGCAGCACAGGAAGCGGCACGGCGTCAGGAGGCGATTTGGTATCAGCGAATTGTTCAAGAAGAACAGAACGCGTTTGAGAAGCAATTAGCTGATCTAAAATCGCGGCAAGGAGTAATTTACCTTTACGCCACTACAGAGACCGACGCGCTATTAAAAAAGGCCAACGGAAATCCAGACATTAAGACTGTACTATTGCATCAGACTAAGGGAATATCCGACGAGGGCATTGCTTCACTTTCGACACTGCCCAATTTACAAACGTTAGTAATTGACGGCTCACCAATAACTGACAAGTGGCTTGAAGCGTTTCACGGCAATAAGTCGCTTGAAAAACTAGAACTAAATCATATCTATGTTTCAAACGAAGGCCTGCGACATCTAAAAGAGCTTCCGAATTTACGAACCTTGATATTGGATTACGAATCACGAATCGGCAATCATCTTACCGACACTGGATTGGTCTATCTAAAAGACATTCCTAAGCTAAC
>CAZIGP010000035.1:0-8007 GCA_964538425.1 uncultured Pirellulales bacterium
GCGGAGGGTTCGATCAGTTCTATCTGGCGCAGCCGGCATTCAACCCTTCCAAAAAACAAGCCTGGGAACCGCTGGGTCCGCCAGAGTGGCGCACCATGAAACCCGCCGTTCGTTCGGACTGGTGCAACGCACAAATCGTGGAGGATTTGTTACGCTCGGTTGATGAAAATCGGGAGCCCTTGTGCAGTGCTGCTGCCGCAAGCCGCGCCATCGAAATGTGCCAGGCTGTCTACGCCGCCCACCTTAGCGGAGGCCGAATACCACTTCCGCTCGTCAACCGCGAACACCCGTTGGTATCCGGTTAGTGGAACGGAAAGATGCAGCGATCGGAGTTCGATTTTTCTACTAAGATGAAACTCTACGATAAATCCATGAAGTTTCAGTTTGCCATCCGAGACTTATTGCTGCTGCAGCTCTTTGGATTACTTTCGTTGGTCTGCTTTCGGTTATGCTTCGTGTTCATGGGTAGTCGTTGGACGACAAAAGCCATTCCTGTAACTTTATATTTTGCGATCGGGTTCATTTTTCTAGGTGCAGGTTTGACTACCGTTGCGATTCAACCAATAACAAACCGAGTGGTCATGTTCTTGGTTCTCTGCTGCGGAGCATTGATACTTCTGTTGAAAGTACTGTTTTCTTATATTCTTTAAGCCGTGTAGTAAAACTGCGGAAAAACGCCTGCATCACCATTTTAAAATGCCATGCCTTCACGAATTGAACCTTGTAAGAATGGTTCATCTTAAAACTTGTAAAATTGATCCGTCGATGTGCTAGAATCGGAGGATAGGGATAACTGCTTACTAAATCTTGTTATGGACGTAGATCGAACCGCAAGATACCGCCGATACCTCGAAAAAGAAGGACCGAATTGTTCTGAGTCTAAACGAATTATTGTGGAGCACATTCTCCGCATCAATCATCCGTTTTCTGTTGAAGATCAGTGGCGATCGCTCCATGCATTGTCGCCGACCGTAACACGCCCCTCGTTTTATCGTATGATCAGTAAACTGGTTGCGGCGCATTTGCTTATTGCCGATGCTGACAATGACGGCAATCTGAAATACCGGCACAACTCATCGGGAATTTACTGACCGCTAATTGTCACTTCTGTCGCTGGCTGGCTCGCGATTTGCACTTGAAAGGAAAACTTCCCTTCAGAAATGGCTTGAAATTTCTTCGATCAACTCAACCGCTTCTCAGGAGCCAACTTATGTCCGACGAACTTCAAGGCAAGCGGGTGGCCATTCTGGTAGCCAATGGTTTCGAACAGGTCGAACTGACCGGTCCGAAAGAAGCGATCGAACATGCTGGCGCAGAAGTTGACATCGTTTCGCCAGAATCGGACAAGGTTCGAGGTTGGAATCATGACAAACCGGGAGACCAGTTTTCCGTCGATGTGCCGCTGGCCAACGCCAAGGCGGATAATTACGACGCGATCGTGCTCCCCGGCGGTTTAATGAACCCCGACAGTTTGCGACGCAATGAATGGGCGCTGCAACTCGTGCGAGCGTTTTTCGAATCGGGCAAGCCGATCGCGGCGATCTGTCATGGGGCGTGGACGCTCATCGACGCCGGCATTGTCGCAGGGCGTCGTATGACTTCTTACCCTTCGATTCAGACTGATTTGAAAAATGCCGGCGCCGATTGGGTCGATGAAGAAGTGGTGGTCGACAACGGCTTAGTCACCAGTCGCAAGCCGGCCGACATTCCTGCATTCAATCGCAAAGTGATCGAAGAAATTGCCGAAGGGGTTCATGCCGAGCGGTAACAAGTACCCCGCAGAATCGCACTTACGGCTCGACACGATCCTGGCTCATCCAATCGCTAACGGTGTTGATTTGCTTTCTCGGCGGCTCGTTTTGAAAGGCCGCGCAGCCACCGGCCAAAATCAGCGAACTCATCAATAACAACACCGAAGCAATAAACCGAATGCGATTATTCATAGCCGCGACCGATTAAAAAAACTGCTTGCACGAATGTGTTAGGGCGCATGTGGAACGCCCTCGTAGAATAGGCCGCAGACTGTCGCAAAAAAGCCCCTGCGGGTCTAGGGCAGTTGAGGGCCAGCACGGCAAGTAAGCGGGCAAAAGGCCGAGCGGCTGAGCACAATGGAACGCTCCATACCTTACCTGTTCACCTCTTCACCCGTTCATTTCCCCACCTCCTATCTCCCATTCCGCCCTTTTTGCCCTCGTTGTCCTCTGTCGCGGGATGACGTAGCATTGATGGTAGCTTTGCTGGCATAATATACACTTTCAGATGGGCCTTTAATTTGAGCGGAATGCTGAAACAAACCATCGGCTTTATTGGCGCGGGGCAAATGGCGCGAGCGCTCGCCCAAGGATTCGTTCGCGCGGGGTTACTGGCAGAAAAACAAATCACTGCAGCCGATCCTATTTCAGCAGCGACTGAAGAATTTCAACGCCTGCTGCCGGGAAGTTCCATCGTTTCCAATAATGCCGAACTTGCCAAACGCTGTGAAGTGATTGTGCTTGCCGTGAAGCCGCAGCAAGCCAAGACCGCCATGAACGAGTTACGCAGCGCGCTGTCGGCCGATAAATTGGTCGTCTCGGTTGTCACCGGCGTGCGATTGTCGGCGCTTGCCGAAGGACTGGGTTCGTGCCGATTGATTCGCGTCATGCCGAATACACCTTGTCTCGTAGGGCAAAGCGCCAGCGCCTATTGTCTTGGTGCAAATACAACCTCAGCCGACGGCGAACTGATTGCCAAGCTGCTCGGTTCCGTCGGGTTGGCTATTTCCGTCGATGAAAAACTGCTCGATGCGATTACTGGCCTTTCCGGTTCCGGCCCAGCGTTTGTGTATGTCATGATCGAGGCCTTGGCTGATGGCGGCGTGCGCATGGGCCTGCCGCGCGACGTGGCCTTGCAGCTTGCCGCTCAAACGGTGAAAGGCGCCGCCGAAATGGTACTGGCCACAGGCGAACATCCGGGCGTATTAAAAGACCGCGTCGCCAGCCCCGGCGGAACGACCATTGCCGGTCTCGCCGCGATGGAGCAAAACGGCGTGCGCGGCGCGCTGATTGCCGCTGTGGAAGCTGCCGCCCGCCGAGCGACGGAGTTGGCAGGTGGTTGAGTGAACCGTACATTTGTAGCTACTTAACAAGCCGCTAATTCCCATCTTGTAACTCTTAACCTTTGTCTCTCTGAACCATGTCCATCTTCTGCGTCGTCGACGATAAGCATATTCCGCTCTACCGTATTTTATGGATTTCTGCCGTACCGCATTTTTGTGGCCATGAAGATTGCACCCAAGAGGGCAACTATGAAGTTCGTTTGGAACAAGGCGAAAGCATTTGGGCAAACCGCGAAGAACGCGACACGGTTCTGAAAGCCTTAGAAAACTGGCAAGGCGCTGTGGGCGACGATGATGATGATTGGGAAGAAGAAGGACAAAATTGAACCGCAGTTTTCAACGCAGAGACACGGAAAGACATATTTCGAAGCACGATATCGAATTTAGTATTGAACTCCTGATCCCTGACTCCTGTTATATGTCAACTTTTGAAAATCACGACTACAAATGGCGCGAAACGTATATCGTGCTATTCCAATCTGAACATCGGCCGACACTGAAGCAAGTGCAGCAGCGGCTCGCCGATATCAACTCCCGCTACGAGCTTGTTAATCCAGAGTCTGATGAGCGCGGGAAGTTTCAATCGATTACACTCCGGTCGCCGCAAGATTTTGCCGCGATGGATATTTGCTATGACACCGGCGAAGAAGTCGTCGAGCAAGTGGCTGAAATGCAAAACGAACTTAAAGGCGCTGTTGCTGCAGACGACCGGCCGAAGCTGGCCAAGCTGGCAAGCTGCGACGCCAAATTCGACGTGCTACATTTCGAGCAAGTCACGGGCGATGCCGTTGACGAAGAAGATGAAATGCTCGACCCCAGTGCGCTACTAGGCGTACTCGACGTGCTGGCAGAACTTACGCACGGGATCAGCATCGATCCGCAGTCGGGAAGTTTTATGTAACAGAAGTCACAAATCAGGAGTCGGCGTCCCAATGTCAACGCTCTCCTCTTGATTTCACTTCTTCTTTGCCGCCTTTTTCTTCCCTTTTACCGCCGGTTTCTTCTTGGCGGTTTTTGCCGCGGCTGGTTTGGCTTTTATTGCCTTTTTCTTTCCCGCGGATTTTTTACCGCTGAAAGCTTTTTCGAAATTGTCGGAATACTTTTGTGTTGCTCCCACGCGCAAGATCGTCACGACACTACCTCTCAAAATGAAATTTATCTGGATTAAGCCGCAACTGCCAAAAATCTGGCGTGCAGCATCTCTTGTTAATTAACGCCTTGTCTCTTGCAGGTCAAGAGGCCCCCGGGTCTGGAGGCAGGAATCAGGCCGGGGTTAGGAGTCAGAAAAAGCAGGTAGCGGGTAGCAGACGGTTCCTTTTACTGAAATTCCTAATGGTGCAGTCAGGACATAGGTAACAAACGTGGTTCAGGACATGGGTGGCGCTTTTTAAGTTAGGGTGACACTTCTTTCTGCCTTGCCCCCTAGGGGGCAAAACTTTTTTTGTGATTTAAAGTAGCGGCCCGTAACTTTTGCAAGGCAAGATCGATGTGACCCAAGCACAGTCGGCAATACCAGACGGCTAAACGCTCCTCTTTCATCGGTTCTAACCCCACGTGAAGGCCACGCAGCGCCTGCGAGACACTCACGCGAAGACTGTTGATCTTCAACTCGCCGCTCCTGGACACCTTGCGTATCCAATAGCCCGGTGGATAAACCAACTCGACCGGCTCCGGATCAAACCGGCGCGGTGACTTGCGATAGACGTCTTGGGGCACACGCATGCCGATCGCTTCGTGCGGTCGCTCTTCGTTGAACGTTCGTCGCCAAACATCCAGGCTCGCCTGTTGGGTACGTCGGTCCTGATCGGCTCGGCGCTCAAGCTCCCAGGCCAGATCGCGGTGCATCCGTTCGTGTCCTCCGTTTTGAGCGGGCCGTCCCGGCTGAATCCGGTCCAGATGAATCCCCAGAGACAACCACCATGCCGATAATCGACTGAGTCCGAAGGGGGAGTTTACCGCCGCAAACGGCGAGCCGTTGTCGCTACGAATGATCTCCGGCAATCCATAACGCTCGAAGACACGAGTCATTTGCCCACGCACGGTTTCGGTGCGTGAATCGTCCAAGGCCTGAGTGCAGAGTAGATATCGGCTAAAGTCGTCCCGAATCGTCAACGGTTCGAAACGCTTTTGGTTCCGGGTGTACCACCAACCCTTGAAATCGATCGTCCAGACATGGTTCGGGCGCTCGGCACGAACGGGCATCTGCAGGCGGCCACTTTGAGCCGCGGGGCGGCGCCGGCGACGTTCGACCAAGCCGACCTTGTCCAGAATTCGCTTGAAGCTGCTTTCGGAAGGTAATTCATGCTTCGCCGTCGTCCACTGGAGCACGGCACGCAACTTGCGCGCTCCCCAAGTCAGATGAGCTAACTTCAGTTTGACGATCTGACAAACCATGGCTTCCTTTACTTCCTGGGGACTCGTCGCGGGACGGCGCGATTGGTTCCCCATGCCGGCCACACCTTCGCTTAAAAACCGCGCTTTCCACTTGTAGCCCGTCTTGCGGGAAATCCCGAACTCTCGGCACACCTCGCCAAACGATTCCACGTTCCGCACCACACGCAGCACAAACTCCGTCCGCTGGTCCACGACATCCATCTCTTTCCAAGGCATAAAATGCATCTCCTTTCGGAGACACATTCTGCCTCATCCGCGCCACCCATGTCCTGAACCACGTTTGTTACCTATGTCCTGAACCTGTACCTAATTCTTAACTCCCGCTGCTTGCCTCCTGCTACAGCAGACTTTGGGAATTTGAGCGGTAAAATATGCTATCGGTTGATTTCATCTGCGCATTATCGACGCGATCCATTCCGGGAGAAAATAATCATGTTCGCATACGTTGCCGAATCTTTGTCGATCTTTGCATCTGTCGGCTCGATCTTCGAAACGATTTTCGGTGGCGATGAGCCGAAGGATTCGCTGGAACTTCATCAAGTGGCAGCGCGGGCCGTGTCGGTCTATTTGTTCGGAGTTATTTTGGTGCGACTTGGTAAAAGCCGGATGTTAAGCCGGGCGACGACGCTGGATGTCTTGATCGGGTTCATTCTTGGTTCGCTCTTGAGTCGCGGAATAACGGGTTATGCATCCATGTCAGGCACCATGGTGGCTTCATTGGCGCTGGTGGCGGCGCATTGGTCGATTACTTGGCTGGCTTGGCGGTCGCATTGGCTGGGTAACTTGATCAAAGGGCACTCTGTGCAAATCGTTAAAGATGGCGAAGCGCTGACCGAAGTAATGCGTCGATCTCATATTTCCGATCACGACCTCGAAGAGCATTTGCGACTTCAAGGCGTGGCTGATATCGCGCAGGTGAAAGAAGCCTACAAAGAACGCAACGGCGAAATTAGCGTAATCGAGCGCGACAGCGTGCCGCGCGTGATCGATGTGAATGTGAAAGACGGCGTGCAGACGGTGCGGATTGCTTTCGGCTAAGGCAGATGAACAGGTAAGAGAAAAATCCAGCTTTCTAGCAAATCACCCATACACCTTTTTAACTCACTTCTCTCTTACGCTTTTGTAGCGGGTTGTTTCTCGCCCTCCGTGGGTCGGCCATTGGCGAGCGTTCTTGCAAACGGGGAGGGGCCGAGGATGGCTTCAACTTCGACGTCGTCGAGCACCTCGCGGTCTTCCAGTGCTGCAGAGAGTGCATCAAGCTTGTCGCGGTGTTGGCGTAACATTTCCATGGCGCGGCGGTCGGCATCGTGCAAGATGCGCGAGACTTCTTCATCGATCACTTGAGCCGTATGTTCGCTGAATTCTCGATGCTCGTAAATTTCTCGGCCGAGGAACGGGTGTTCTTCGCTCGTGCGGAAGGCCACCGGACCGACCTTTTCGCTCATGCCCCAATGCGTCACCATGCGGCGGGCCAGCTTAGTGACTTGAGCCAAGTCGTTTTCCGCACCGGCGCTATATTCGTTGAAGACAATTTTTTCGGCCGCGCGGCCACCCAGCATGAAAGTCAATCGGCTGATTAGTTCCGATTGGCCGATGTTCAAGCGATCTTCCTCGGGCAAAAGCTGCGTCACGCCAAGCGCGCGGCCGCGAGGAATAATTGTCACTTTATGCAGCCGATCGATGCCGGGCAGCATCCAAGCCAGCAAGGCGTGCCCCGATTCATGATAGGCGGTCATTTTCTTTTCTTTGCCAGTGAGCAATTCTTCGCGCTTCGGCCCCATTAGCACTTTGTCGCGGGCGTATTCGAAGTCGTCCATGTCGACTTTATCTTTGCCGTTGCGCGTAGCCCACAGCGCGGCTTCGTTGACCAAGTTGCGAATATCGGCGCCGGTAAGGCCGACGGTGCCCGCTGCCAGCCGATCGATGTCGACGTTATTGGCCAGCGGCACGTCGCGTGTATGAACTTTGAAAATGGCCGCGCGCGCTTTTTGATTAGGCCGATCGACCGTAATATGGCGATCGAAACGTCCGGGACGTAATAGCGCAGGGTCGAGCACGTCGGGGCGATTTGTTGCAGCCAGCACAATGACCGATTCCGTCTGGCTGAAGCCGTCCATTTCGCTGAGGATTTGATTCAATGTTTGTTCGCGCTCGTCGTGCCCACCGCCAAGACCCGCGCCGCGATGCCGCCCAACAGCGTCGATTTCGTCGACAAACAAAATGCAAGGCGAGGCTTCCTTGGCAGTCTTGAACATGTCGCGCACGCGGCTGGCACCGACGCCGACAAACATTTGGATGAATTACGAACCGCTGATCGAAAAGAACGGCACGCCTGCTTCGCCAGCCACAGCACGTGCGAGCAATGTTTTGCCGGTGCCCGGAGGGCCCATCAGCAGCACCCCTTTGGGGACGCGCCCACCGAGCCGCGTGAATTTTTCCGGCGCTTTCAAAAATTCGACGATTTCTTGCAAATCGTTTTTTACCGATTCCAATCCGGCGACGTCGTTAAACGTGATCGG
>CAZIGP010000035.1:8017-8599 GCA_964538425.1 uncultured Pirellulales bacterium
CGCCCATGAATTGATCGCGCGCGCGGCGGATCATCATCCACAACCCAAAGAATAACAACATCGGTACGAACAAATAAACCAGCAGCACTAAAAACGTGCCGTCGTCTTGAGGTTGCGCGGCAATGTGCAATTGGCCGGTTTCGCTTTGTTTAATGAGTTCAGGCATGAGTTGTGGATCGTCGACCGGTGGTCGAACCGCCACGAACTCCAGTGGCAACAGCTCTGCGTGTTTCGTGGTGCCCGTGCTCTTTGCAATCTTCGCCGGCTCCGATTTTTCGCTCTTTGAAGTCCCCTTTGTGGCAGCATCGGAATCGGTCGTCGCGGTTTCGGTACTCTCAGGCTCCGGCGGCTTTTCAGGGCGCGAGCGAAACTTGCCTAAGATGAGTTGCCCATCGAAATCGACTTGAGCGACATTATCCGCGCGCAGTTGCTTCCAAAAGAAGTCGTACGAAATTTTCGCGCGCTGGCCTTCTCTTTGGGTGAAAAAGAAAAATGCCGCCAATGCCGCCAGCACCAGCAAGAACAACATGCCATTCGGGGCCATGCGTGGTCGCGGTTGACTGGGGCGCTCGGAATCTTGGC
>CAZIGP010000035.1:8609-13755 GCA_964538425.1 uncultured Pirellulales bacterium
GTTCCTTGAGGTCGAAATTGGCCAGCAGTGCATTAGACCGCCCAATTCTATCTGGCCAGCAGCAATGGGGAATGGGGCAGGAGTAGGGTTCGAGGTTCAGGGTTCAGAGAACAGGAACCTGAGTTAACTCGGTCAGTGCACGAATTCTCATTCGTTACTTCTTCGAACTGTCCACCAAAACTCCTTCGTTATATTCCGATTTCTTGACGACTTTGCCGTCTTTGTCCCATTCGGTGACGACGCCATGGAGTTTGCCATTACGGTATTCGCTTTCTTGTCCTAACTGACCGTTTTGATGCCATTGTTGTTGCTTGCCAGCAGGAGTTCCATTTTCGTAATTGAGTTCGCTTCCTTTCTCGCCGGTCGGAAACCAAATCAAGATCTTGCCGTGCAGCTTGCCATTAATATAGTTTTCCTCGCGCTGACGCTGCTTACCGTCGTCGTAATAATTGACCCATCGACCTTCGCGCGTGCCGGCTTTATAACTTCGCTCGCGCGATGGTTTACCCTCTTTGGTAACAAGCGTCCAACTGCCGTCGAGCTTGCCGTCGACATAATTTTCGGTTTTGGCTTCCTGACCATTTTCCCACCAAAGCTTCCAAGGGCCTTGCTTTTTATCGTCAACGTACTGGCCTTCTTCCGCTTTTTGACCATTACGGAAAAAGCGGGAGTATGTGCCATGCTTGATTGACGAGTTGTCGCTGAAAATTTTCACTCCTTGCGAAAAGTACGGTTTCTTATCTTCGTAAGTGAAGTTAACGACGTCTTCGCGAACGAATTGCTTGGCGGGACCTTTGCTTTCGTCGGCCTTGGCTCCGGCACCGGATGACGAGGCCTCTTCAGCAGCAAAAGCAAACGAGTGCCACGCCGAGCCCAAAACGATTAGCAGAATACGAACAATGGCGATGAACGACGGCATGCAGCGAACTCCTTGGTCAAAATCAATTTTCAAATCAAATCAAAATTTAAGAGCTAAATCAAACGTTTTCAATTTCGCGGAATTTGTAAGAATTCCGACTTTTTTCAAGCACCGTCTCAAGTCCCATGACTTCAGCTACAATTTGAATACTGCCTTTTATTGAAAAGAGGTAAGCGAATACCTTATTTTAATTGTAGCTTTCCAGGCCGCCAGTTCCGCTCTAAGAAACCCAATTATGCCGCTGCTCGTTAAAAATGGCCGAATTGTGACCCCGTCGGACGATTATGTGGCCGACATTTGGTGCGAACGTGAAACCGTCACCGCGATTGGCCCGAATTTGCCGACCCCTGCGGGGGCCGAGGTGATCGATGCCACTGGCAAGTACGTGTTCCCCGGATTCATCGATCCGCACGTTCATATTTACTTGCCTTTCATGGGCACGTTTGCGAAAGATACCTACGCGACGGCCAGTCGTGCGGCTCTTGTGGGCGGCACCACGACGCTGATTGAAATGGTTTGCCCCGCGCGCAGTGACGACGCGCTTGCGGCTTACGAACTTTGGAAATCGAAAGCCGCAGGGCAATCGGCCTGTGATTACACATTTCACATGGGGGTGACAAAGTTCGACGAACAGACCACGGCGCAGTTGCGGAAAATTGTCGATGACGGGACGGCGTCGTTCAAAATCTTTTTGGCGTACAAAGGAGCGTTCGGCATCGACGACACCGAGTTGTACCGCACGCTGGAACTAGCCAAAAAATGGGGCGTGATCGTAACCGCCCATTGCGAAAATGCGGAACTCGTTGCGCAATTGCAAAAGCAGTTGCTCGCTGAAGGCAAGACCGGCCCAGAGTGGCACGAACCGTCACGGCCAACTCGCGTGGAAGCAGAAGGCGTGCATCACTTGGCCACGTTTGCCGGCCTGACGGGCGCGCATGTGTATGTCGTTCACACTTCTTGCAACGATGCACTGCGGGCCGCCGAAGCCGCGCGCAATCGCGGCGTGAAGATGTGGGTCGAAACGGTCATCCCGTATTTGATTCTCGATAAGACTTACGCCGAACGGCCCAACTATGAAGGCGCCAAATGTGTGATGTCGCCACCGCTACGCGATAAATGCAATCAACCCGCGCTGTGGACAGGCTTGCAAACCGGACTCATCAGCACGGTGGCTACGGATCATGCCCCATTCGATTTTCACGGCCAAAAAGAAATGGGGCGCGGCGATTTCACAAAAATTCCCAACGGCATTCCCAGCGTTGAAGATCGTGTGAACTTGCTTTACACGTATGGTGTTTGCCAAGGCAAGCTCGACTTGGCAACCTTTGCAGCCGTCGCTAGCACTAACGCGGCCAAGCTGTTCGGCTTGTTTCCTCGCAAAGGAGCGATTCAACCTGGCAGCGATGCCGACTTGGTAATCTACGATCCGAATTATCGGGGCACCATCTCGGCCAAAACGCAGCAAATGAATGTCGACTACAGTGCGTTCGAGGGCATACCAATTGAAGGCCGGCCAAGTGCCGTGACCGTTCGTGGCCAAGTGCAAGTGCGCGACGGGAAATTCATCGGCGAGCATGCTCGCGGCCAAATGCTGCAACGCGAAGCAACGCACGGGTGATGTGGAGGAGGTTGTATGGCGGATGCTTGATACTAGATGCTGGATCCCAATGGTTGATCGAAAATCTAGCATCCAGCATCTAGCACTTAGTATCCTCTGGCTCCGCTAGCCTATTTGGTGAGGTTTCGCTAAAATAACACTTTTGATGCATTCGCGGTGCCTTGAGCCGCCAATCTATCTACGTCACGATTGTGAGACATACATGGCACGCAAGATATTGAATCGTAAAGAGTTACGGGCCGAAAACGATGCTGCCGAGGCCAGCGAAAAGAAGCCAAAAAAGGAAAAAGCCCCCGCCAAACGTAAAAGCCGCTCAAAGGCATCTAAGGAAGTTCGGCTCAAAGCCTTTTGGGCCGTCTATACGCAGTCGATGAAGCCCGTTGCCAAGTTCGAATATAACGAACGCAAACAGGCCGATAAAAAAGCCGCCGATCTTTCTGCCTCGGGCAAAAGCCCTCACTTTGTCCAACTGCTCAAAGAAGTCATTGAAGAGTAAGTGTAGCAGTTTGGCTTGAGCGATCCACTTTGAAACCGTGGCATCTTGGAGATGGGGCACCGCAGAGAATAAAATGAACGGGTGACCGGGTGTAGGCACAAGGGAGCATTCTCCAATAAATCATCCGTTCACCCGTTCATTTCTCTCCCCTTCCTTTCTCCCCTTCTTCCTTCCACCATGTCATCTTCATCACGCGCAGACAAATCTCCCGGGGCAACATCCAGGCGCCAATTTCTTTCGACCGCAGCGGCCGGAACTTTGGCCGTAGCCGGCGCTCCGGCGGTGCTGAGTGCCAGCAAAACTGATTCGGAGAACATAGTCGGTGAAGGGGATTACCAATATCAAGTGACTCATAATTGGCCGCAGTTGCCAGATCAATTTACCTGGCAAACGACGCACGGCGTGGCGGTCGATAAGGCAGGCTGTTTGTATGTGATTCACCAAGGCAAGCCAGAGTTGAAAGATCACCCGTCGATTTTTGTGTTCGATGCCGACGGCAAATATCTCCGCTCCTTCGGTCAGGAATTTCAAGGTGGTGGGCACGGCATCGAAGTTCGCCAAGAAGGCAACCAAGAGTTTTTGTACGTGTGCTCGTACAGGCAAGTCAAGAATTTTGCCAAGCTCGATTTGCAAGGCGAAGTAGTGTGGAGGCAAAACGCTCCGATGCAATCGGGCATGTATGCCGACAGCGAAGATAAAAACAACTTAGATAAAAAAGGCCGCGATCGTTTTCAGCCGACCAACTTTGCTTTTCTCGATGACGGTGGATTTTTGCTTGCCGACGGTTACGGATCGTATTACATCCATCGCTACAACAAAGATGGCCAATGGCAATCGTGTTTCGGCGGCGATGGCAAAGGGGAAGGTAAATTCGAAACGCCGCACGGCATCTGGGTCGACAATCGCAAAGGTCGAGAACCATCGATCGTGGTTTGCGATCGTGCCCATCACACGCTGCAGTATTTCACGATGGACGGCAAATATTTGGAGACTGTCACGGGGTTTGGCTTACCAGCCAATGCCGATACGCACGAAGACCTGCTGCTGATTCCTGAATTGCACGCGCGCGTGTCGCTGCTCAACGCGAAGAACGAAGTGGTCGCACGGCTAGGGGATGATGTAGCCCGCATCACAAACAAAGACGGGGCCCAAATCCGCGCCAACCCGCAGGAGTGGAAACCCGGCAAGTTTGTACATCCTCACGATGCCTGCTTCGCTGCGGATGGTAGTATTTTTGTTGCCGAATGGGTCGCGACGGGAAGAGTGTCGAAGCTGCAACGAACCGCGTAAGAATTGGAAGCCAAGCATCAGTAAAAAATGAGCGGGTGATTGGTTGGAGAGTGTTTCTTTCTCCTCGAACCTAGTCATATCCTGCTGCCTCCTTGTCCCCCACTAACCCCTGATCTCCGATTCCTGACTTCTGCCTATAGAGGCTTGTCATCTTCGATGCTATCGAGGAAGATCGCACTTCCGCGAGTGATCTCTAATCATCGAACTGCCCAGGCAACGCAATCAACGGGGGACTTGAGCGACAGTTATGTTTTCGATTCAAAAGTTTTTTAGCCACGATTCGAAATTTTTCGATTTGCTGGAAGCCAGTGCCGATGAGACCCGCGCGCTGACAAGATTGCTGGTTGACTTGCTTAAGGATCGCAGCCATCCGCATCCGTTGCACGAGTTTGCCTTGGCTCGCGGAAAAGACAAACGCATTACCGATCAAATCAGCGAAGAACTGGTCAACACCTTTGTCACCGGGCTCGAGCGCGAAGACATTGAAACCTTGTCGTATGCGATGTACCGCATTTGCAAATCGATCGAAAAGTTCGCCGAGCGATTTAATCTGGCTCCGCAGCAATTGATCGGAGTCGATTTCACGCGGCAGGTGGAGCTGATGCAGCGGGCAACCGAAACGCTAGCCCAGATGGTTCGGCTGCTGCGAAAGCTGCCGCCGCTCGAAACCGTGAAACAAATGAACGACTTGCTCCAAGGCATCGAGGGAGAGGCCGACGACGTGATGCTCGACTTGCTGCGCGAGGTATACGGTGGAAGATACGAGCCGCTGCAATCGATGATGGTTCGCGATTTATATGACCTACTCGAAAAAATTATCGAC
>CAZIGP010000036.1:0-6463 GCA_964538425.1 uncultured Pirellulales bacterium
CCGGCTGGCCAGCAGTAACTGGGCAGCAGCGCGCACGTCGTCAGTTAGCTTGTTATAGACCGACAGCGCTGTGTCGGCGATCTTAGGATCTTGATATCGCTGTAGTGCCGAGAGTGCCGCAGATTGAATTGCCCCGTCGGCGGTTTGTTGGACCAGTTTTAGCAATACCGGCACACATTGGGGTTGGTTGACTTCACCTAAAATCTGCACATAAGTTAGCTGCTTGCTCTTGTCGGCATTGGAGTCGGCAAGCGTGCGCAGCGCTTCGGCAATCGCATCTTCGCGGCCTTGCCGTAAACCAAGTACCACCGATTGCCCACCAAACTCGGCCAAAGCGTAAGCCAATTGTTCCGGCAAGCCAGCCAGTGTGCGCCCTGCCGTGGCAGTTTCAAATCCAGAGAGCAAGAGCTTTATGTCATCCTGGGACGGAGCGATTTTTAATAGCCGAGAGCAAATCACTAAGTCGTCTCGTTTGCCAGTGGCTGCAAACCGCCGCATGAGCCGCTCGGTGATGTGCTTTTTTACCAGAGGCAACTTCCAGATTTCTGGGCTTTGAAAAAGAGCTAAAACAGCTTCAGGATCTTCACTGATTTTTGCTTCAAATGCCCACCATAAGAGCATTGGCAAATGAATATCATCGTTGTCTTCTTCATGTTGCAACAAGTGATGTAAAATCGGCAAAGCATAGGACGCCGGCAAGCGACGGGCAGAGCAAGCCAATTGACTGCGTACTTCAACACTCGATTCACCGGCTGCCAAAAGTGCAAGCTGGTCAGCAGTCTTTTGTGAAATACTTTTCCCTTCACTCAGTAATCGCACCGTCCACAGCCGTACATCGGGGTTGTCATGCTGAAGGGCAGCGATCGCTGTTGATTCATCCAGTCCACCGACAAGATTGAGCGCCCAAAGAGCTTCCAGTGCCGATTGGTCGGTATGTTTTTGGAGCAACTGACGCAGTTGCGGAATTACGGTTGAATCTCGGCGATTACATAACAAACGCAACGCAACTCGTCGTTGCCACTTGTTGGGATGCGATAACAAACTAATTAATCGATCATTAGACGATTGCGTCAGATCCTCGAAGCGGGCTGATTTGGAATCCTTCGCTGAAACACGGTAAATCCGGCCCGTGCCGCGGTCGATGCGCCCTTGATAATGATCGCGATGCGAAATGTATCCTTCATACATATCAACCACATACAAAGCGCCGTCCGGCCCAACCTTAATATCCACTGGACGAAACCACCGGTCTTCGCTTGTCAAGGGATAGCCCAAATCATGAGTTCGAACACTCGAGCCATCGGTAATCAGCTCGCTCAGGACGACATGATTTTGCAATGGGGCCACACCAAATAGCTTGCCTGCATACGCCTGAGGCAAGGCACCACCTTCGTAAATCACAAACGTATGTGTGAAACGTGGCGCCGGATCGTGCTTCATGGCCGAGAAATAGCCAAATGTAAAAGGGTTTGAAAGTGGTCCGTGCTTGCCAAACCCTTTTTGGTAGTATCCACCTTGCACGTAATGAAAGCCTCGCGTGTCGCCACCATTGTGGCCAGAAAAGATTCGACCTCGTGCGTCGATTTCTAAGCCAAAAGCGTTGCCACCCCCTTCGGCGAAGATTTCGTATCGGCGATTTTCTGGATGGTAACGCCAGATAGCTTGGCCTAATGAATGCACAGGCTTTTCTTTGGAACCCCATTTAGTGACACTGCCTGTCACGGTGCTGCCTTGGCAAGCATAAAGCCAGCCATCCGGTCCCCAGCACAAGCTATTAACAACGGAATGAATGTCCTCTAGTCCAAATCCCGACAGGTGAACCACAGGATCACCATCCGGAACATCATCGTGATCTTGGTCGGGATAAAACAGTAAGTACGGCGGGTTGAGCACCCAAACACCACCGCGGCCCTGGGCCACGGAAGTCGCCACATTCAATCCTTCAACAAATGTCTTGTGTAAATCAAAGACGCCATCGCCATCGGTGTCTTCATGAATTGTAATTTTGTCACCGCCAACGAAGTGATTTGGTGGTGGTGGTGGCACTTTGTCATAGACAGTTCGCCACACGCTATCACGACTAATGGCTTTTAATCCTGCTGGCTCGGGGTACTGCAGATACTGCACTGCCCACATCCGACCTCGTTCGTCAAAATCAATGAAGATGGGTTGTGCTACTTCCGGTTCGTGCAGGACAGTTTCGATCTTCAAATCATCAGAAACTTTTAACTTGGTCAACGCTTCGGCGGGTGGCAATCCCTTCTGCCCTTGTGGTGTCGCTTCGCTGGATACGTGAGAATCTGCCTCTTCCTGAGCAGATAAGACAACGCACCGGCCAGCAAAGACGAATACCACAATCAAAGAAAAATAGAACCGTTTAATATGCATGGTAATCTATCGAGATGCTAAAACTTGGAGTGCTTATTGCGATTCACTAGACCAATTTAATTTTTCATTCAGAAAGCGGAATGTGCCCTGACCATTGATCGTATGGGGTCCAGAGAACCATTCGATCTCGGTTTTGGCGGGAAGATGTAACTTCACGTCATACAAACGACGCACTTTTGCGTATTCCGCAGCCACAGTCTCATCGGCAGCGACACCGTCTAAATGCCCCCGTTCTACCATGAACGGCCGCGGCGCAATCAGAGCGGCCATCTCAGCATAATTAAACGTATTGCCGAGGTCGAATTCGAACATTTCGTATTCGGTTTTATCAGTATAAGAATAACGACTATGGGTAGAAGCCGTCTTGTCGATCCAATCATTGAAATCCCCGGAGCAGATCGATAAGCAGTAATCGGGTACCAGCGGTGGGATGCGCATCGCCGACTTACCGCCATAGCTCAAGCCATAAAAAGCAATCCGTTTCGAGTCTACTTGAGGCAAAGTTTGTAGCCAGTCGACAATCTGTTGATGCTGCGGAATGATGATTGAAAACAGTGTTTTTTTCAGCGGGTTCGCTTTACGCTGCAATGTGCGGAACCGATCACCGAAAATATACAAGTTCTGCGGAGCAAATGTGATAAATCCGCGTTCGGCAAGCTTTGTCGCAAACGCTTTATAGAAATGATGATTTGATTCACCGATCGTATCTCCAGGGCGGCCTTCCAATCCATGCTGGCAAACGACGACCGGGCGCTGCTCGCCTTCCTTAATTCCCTTGGGTAAGGTTAGCAGTCCATAAGCGATCACCTCAGGAAAAACATCGAGCACGACTTCGTAACGTGTCCATTTGTCGGTTTCAGCGATCTTTCGAGTGCGCGGATTTGGTGAAAGCCTGGGAATGCCGAAGCGGCCGATGACTTCTTCGCTAAAGTATTCGCGAAATGGCTTGACTGACTCAGCATATTTCTCCAGTGATTCGTAATTTAGCTTGTCCCAAATAAAAGCCTTGCGAACGGAAGCACTTTCGCGTAGCAAAGTTTGATTGTGTCGATCCAGCTCCTCGAGTTGCCGTTGGAGGCGAACCGCCGGATTGGGTAAGTCACCTACTGTTTTTAACAGGTGGTTGCTTTCTGTTAACTTGGCAGAATCGGATAAGGATTTGAGAAACTTTGTCAGAGTTTCATCGCAACCGTAGGGTCCGGTACCGTCGGAACCACTCGCGACTAAGGTAAACTGAACAGCAGGTTTTAAGTCTGCAACAAGCTGTCTCGCTCGATCCAATTCTGCGCGCACATCGGTTAGCTTAGATGTCACAATGCGAGCTGGCGCGCCTCGGCCTCCCGGAAGCTTTACTTCGGGACTCGTTGCAGCTTCAACGATCAAGGCCCGAGGGGCGATCATGCTCGCCAATTCGGCATCGCCAAACTGTTCCAAGAGTCCAAATACATTGCGATCGATCGGCTCTTGCCAAAGCTGGTTACGATTATCGAAGTAGCCACTCACACAAACCGCATCGATCCGTGAGTCCAGCGCGCCGGCATATAACGCTAGCAATCCTCCTTCGCCCCAGCCGATGACACCGATGCGGGGTTGGTTACCGGATTCCTTCGAAAAATAATCTATGGCGGCAAGAATCTTCTGCAGTTCATAGCCGATTAGACCTCTGCCCAGTTCGAAGGCCGATCTGTAAAGCCACTCTCGGTTCGTCAGATTCTCTAGCTTGGCTTCTCGGTTAATTAGGACGGGCACAATAACTCGACATCCACACTCCGCTAATCGGCGAGCATATTGTGACTCGCTTGGTACGCCAGGAGCCAATCCCACCAATTGTTCTGGGGTTTGATTACAGTCGGGAATCGCAATGATGTCAGCAACCGGTTTGCCATTCGAAGGAACAAGCAACAAACCTTCCCCATGGACATTACCGAATACAGGCCAACGAATAATGTAGACGTCGTAGCCTGCTCCCTTGGCGAGGAGTGCAGCATTCTTGGTCGTTGCAATCAATTCGGGAGCATCGAAAGATATTCTTGGGTCGCGCACGCCTAAGATATGGGCTAAGTATTGGCGATTGGGCTCAATCGATTTTTGGTAGGCTTCCGGCGAAGCGAAATTGCGTTGCCAATGCTGTTTTCTCTTGTCAACGGAGACATCAATCTGATCCAACAAGAACCGATCGACTCCCTCGACTAGTTGCGAAGCAATGTCCTCCTCAATCGTTAATATTTGCGTGTTCGGTAATTGCGGCGGATCGGCCGCGCAGGCGCGCCAACTTACGCCCAGAAGACATGCTGTCAGAATTCCACCGATCAAAAAATTGAGCCGTCGCATTGGATGTGTTTTCTCAGATAATGAAGGATTCTCCGCCGTTCTTAACTCCCGAACATAAGTCCAAACACCATGCAAATCAATGCTCCTTATCCTTCAAAGGTATTGAGCGAATGACAACTGGATCACAATTTCGAACAATTCTTTCCGAAATTATCTTTGATCCACGGTTCGTTCATTCGCCAGATTCAGAAAGGCTTCTCACTTCAATCTGCCGATAAAATATTTCGCCGGCCTCGACTTCAATCGCAATTCGCCCTTGGCTTAATTTTTCCATGCGAGATGGATCTTTGATGTCTGCTTGACGAATGCTTTCACATCGATTGACAACATGGCCATTGAGCCAGTGTGTTGAAGCATCGCCTCGGACAACAATTTCAACAGTATTCCAACCATCAATTTCATAGAATCCACGTTTTCGATGGTGATCCACATCCTTAGGATTACCGCCAATCGTTATGGGGATACCGCCTTCGTTGGGATCGAGAAACTGACCCCAGCGGTCTTTCTTCGCTGCGGGATCGCTCCACGTATCAACACATACTCCATTAAGTGCCAAAAGATTGCCGACGTCTCGCTTCTGAATCTGGAACTGCAACGAACAAGGCCAAATCGCATCGGGACCAGTAATATGGTAATACAAGCCAGCATCAAGCTCTTGCTCTAACAATGGACGAAACTTTTTCTTTCCCCAGCGGTACTGTAATCGCAAGTGATAGTTCTCGTATTCCTTTTCGGTCGCTATATAGCCCATGACAACCAAGCTTTTGTCAGGAGCATCGCGATACAGGTGGATTGTTTCGTTTTCTATAGAAATGATGTGATCCGGGTCGCTGTTCTTTCCGTGTTTTTGCAGAAATGTATACCACCCATCGAAATTATGCCCATTAAATAAAGGCTGCCAATCTTTTGTGGTGGTGGCTTGATCCGCCGAATTCTTTCGAGGCAACAGCTTGTCTTTTCCTGACTTGTCTTCACCAAAACTCACGGCTGCTAGCGATGCAAAAATTATTGTACTCCAAAGTACTGTGTAGAGTTTTGAGCCCAGGAGCCGACAACTGGTTCTTGCACAAAAAGGGATCATGGAAGAGTCCTTTTGGGTATCCAGGTCCGTTTGCTTACTAACGGCAAACTTCAAAAGTTCGAGTATCAATATCCGCAAAATTAGGAATTGCCACCTTCAACGTCTCCTCAATCACCCCGGATACAGTCCGTCGAGATCGCTTGTTGACCTCTATTTTGCGACTCACAGGCCGAAAATTACATCTAAGTAGATGACTTACAACCTTTTGTCGATCTTATCACACATGATATTTATATGCCTTCTTGATCGCAATTTTTATCGAGTAATATGCTTATTTTCTGATATTTTAGACTTGGAAATAAAAATCCTTGACAGCACGCAAGGGGCTGGCTACATTAGAATCCAGTACAACATTCAACTTTAAATCATACCTTTTACAACGTTTTGTGTGTGCCGCTTCGAGCTTCTGAGCATGTAGTAGTGGAGAAGGCCTATGTCGAAGAGTGACAGCGCAGGAGTCGCTCAATTTGTAGAAGGCGTGACGTCTGTCGAGCGTGCTCGACCTAAGCACGACCGCTTGCGTTCACATTTGTTGGGCGAAATCGCCATTGGGCGTTTGCGACCAGGTGATGCATTGCCAAGTGAAAAGCAGTTGGCAGAGATGTTGCGGTTTTCGCGACATACGGTCCGCCAGGCGTTAGGCGAATTGGAGCGCGAAGGTTT